>JAIXYV010000044.1 GCA_027490055.1 Bacteroidota bacterium
TTGGCTTCAGAGCCGACGGCAACAAAGTGTATTCTGAAACGGCTGTTAAAACTAAATACAATGGCAACTTTAATTACTTCAGTTTGTCTTTTCCAATGTACCGCAAGTCGGTTATCAAAAAAGACACTACTGTAAAAAACAAAACCACTAAATTGTACAAAGAATACCGAACAGTATGGGCGGGTTCATTTGGTATAACACCTTATTCAAGCATTAATGCGGCCTACTCCAGAATCAAAGACACTACCTACGGTCAGATTAGCAATTTATACTCCAACATTGGTGGTTTAAGTCGCTTTTTCTTTATGAACAGCATAAACTTCAGTAGAAATTTTAGCATTGGTCTAAACACCAGTTATATCTTCGGTCAGAGTCGTTCTTATGCTGGCTATTTCGTTGCAGACAGCGGTGTTACACGTGCGACCATCAACGAAAAAAACATCAGAATGAGTGGTTTCAAATTCGACTTTGGTTTACAAGGTCAGCTTCACGATACCCTTACACGCATGGATTCTGTCATGGAAAACAATGTGATGGTATTAAAAAAGAAACGCTACCCTATCCGTGTTGTATATGGTGCGACACTTAACAATAACGCCCAACTCAATTACACGGTCTTCAGACAAATACTAAACAAGAGCAATTACTACACTGTAGCAGGTGTTGACACAGTATTACTTCAAGAAAACAAAACAGGCAAAACCTCTTTACCGCTTGGCTATTCAGCTGGATTAAGCATCACTTATAACAATCTCTGGATGATTACTGCCGATTACCGTTCTGAGCGTTGGGGTGAAATGAAGAGAGGCCTTTTTACCGATTCATTCTCTAACAGTTCGCAGTTCAATATTGGCCTGGCTTACCGTCCGGATGCCAATGTCGACATGTTCAAACGCCGCGAAAAGAACAGACGTTACAAAGCCAATCTCGAATACCGCGTAGGTTTTAGAACTTTAAATACTGGTTACAACTTTAAAGACAATGCTGGCAAGATTTCTCCATTGAAAGAGTATGGCATCAGTTTTGGAATTGGTATTCCGAAAACCAAAATGGACTACGACCAGAAGCAGGTAGTGGTTAAGTCGCTGATCAACATCACCGGCGAATACATCCACAGAGGCACTACCACCAATGGCATGATAGCAGAAGATATGTTCCGCCTTACTGTTGGATTTACCCTGGCTGATATCTGGTTTGTAAAACGCAAATACAACTAAACCAATGAACGATAAACATAAAATTGTCATCCTGATTCTGGCTCTGATAGGCAATTTTACGTTTCTTCTAACGGCCCAAACTGCCACTGTTGTTAAAGACCCTGTTAGTTTACCTTCCAGCTGTTTTCCTTTAAAAGGCAAAGACAGTTTGGAAACCATGCGCAACTTTGCTACCCTTCAGGAATCTTATCAATTTAAATATTTCGATCGCGAAGCATACAATTCTTATTCCTATGTCTATCGCAATGCGCCATGTGCCTATCGCAGTTTGTACCAGATGGCCCCTAAGTTGTTTGACGCACTTATTGCCAACAACAATCAAGCTGCTCAAAAACAATTATTGATAGATACTTTACTATTGAGTTTTAATTCGAATTACCAGTATTTTGGAGACGAGGGTTACCCTAATCGCGGCACCTGGGCCTACTACATTGGCAAATACCGACCAGAGAAAAACGCTGAAGCGCTGATGCTGTATCGCCAGTATTTTGCAACAGCCAACGTTAGCGACCGATATTACCTTACAGATAATTTAAAGATTGCCATAACACAGCTAGGCAAGAAACAATACGACCAAGAACACCTCATCAGTTTATACACCGATCTCAACAAACTCTGCAATACTAAAATCATGAGCACTACTGATACTGCAGCTTTGCGCCAATGGAACAGCACGCAGCAGCAAATGGCCAAAATGATGAGACCCTATCTAAAGTGCAGTGACGTTGACAAAATGGTGAACCTGCGACTGAATCAGTATCCCGACAACGACACTATTGTTCGCGAAGCTTTAGCATTGTATCAGTTAGCACAATGTGGTACCACTTCTGCAACGTATATCAAATGCCTTGAAAGAGATTACAGCAAAGCTAAAACTGCAGAAACCGCCTTATTGCTGGCAGACTACTATCGCAAAAAGAAAAATACCGCTCAAGCTGAAAAATACTATTTACAAGCCATAGAGCTAGCTAAAAACAACACAACTAAAAGCAACATTTATAGCAAAGCAGCTGAAATGTATGCCGGCAATAAAAACACCCTGTCATTACAATATTGCAACAATGCTTTGAGTCTCGACCCAAACAATGGCAGAGCTTATTACATCAAAGGACTTGTTCTCTTCCAGATGCGATGTGGCAACGACTTCGACAAAGCCATGACCGCTTGTGTGAGTGTCGACTTATTTAACAAAGCCATAGAAGCAGAACCAGCGCTGAGTAAAGAAGTGAACCAGCGCATTACTCAGTACAAACAATATTACCCATTAAAATCGAAAGCCTTTTTCTATAATTTAAAGGATGGCGACAGCTTCACCATTAAGTGTATGGGACAAACCACTACCGTAAGAACAAGATAATATGCAGCGACTATTAGTATTCATTTCCATCATTCTCTACATGAGCGCCTGCAGCGATTACGCCAAGCAGAATGTCGCCAAGATGATGCAATCTGATACACTCATCTATACACAGGAGGCCGATAACGTTACCATTAACTACACCGACTCTGGCGCACTCAAAGCCCGTATTACTGCTAAAAAACTTCTTGGCTTTAAAAGAGACGGTAATGATATTGTTAAAATGCCAAAAGGCATAGTGGCCAATTTCTACAACGATGAAGGCGAAATTGAAAGTTTTCTAACGGCAGAATACGGCATTTCATATCAAACACAGAAGCTCACCGAAGTATCGCGCAATGTGGTCGTGCGAAATAATAAAGGCGAAAAACTAAATACAGAGAAGCTGATCTGGGACCAGAAAAAGCAGATCATTTATACCGACAAGTTTGTCCGCATTACCACCAAAGACGAAATGCTGACAGGCGAAGGCATGGAATCTAAGCAGGACTTCAGCAACTGGCACATTATTAAACCACGTGGCAGAATTGCCATTCATAAAGACTCAACCGACAAATAAACATGGAAAAAAAATCATTTGTAAGCAAGCAAATTGCTGTTATACTTTGGTTGATGCTGGCAGCAGTATCAGCAATAGAAGGCCTAAAACAATACCAGACTGGCGGGGCCTCTAATCCCTGGTTCTATCTGATGCTTGGTGTTTTCGTTGTAAGTGCCTACATGTATTTCACCCGCAAGAACAAGCGTCTGGATAGCGGCGATAAAAAATAATCAGGCTTTCCAGATTCTGTCCCACAACTGTTTCAGCGCGCGTTTCATTAAATCGCCACTAAATGTCGGTTCATAAGCAATAATCTGTTCAGGGTGTTGTTTGCTAATCTTGTAGTAAAAGACAAAGGCTTTATCTGGATCGGTTTGAGAGAAATCTGAGCGACCCCATTTAACAATATAGACATTGAGCGTATCAGCATTCTGTAACCGATAGAAATACTTCCCCTGACTGAACCATTTGAGGGTATTGAGACCCTTACCTTCAAATCCTTTTTCCAGTTCCAGATGCCTTGGATAAGACACAAATTGAATACTGTCTTGCTCTTGAAACACCGAATACTCCCCTAGTGTTAACAAAGAATCTGTGGTAGAGATACTGGCCCATAAGGCATTATTAAAAAACGTTGGCGAGGTGTATAGATGCTCGTAGCTAATTTGCTGGCGCTGCATTTCTGAAGACACCTTTTGGTGCACGGCATATTTAACACCGAAGGTCATAACCATATAAGCGGTGCTGACATAGACCGATCGCCAGGCCCATTTCAATCGCGCCGGATTATCGCGTTTTAAAAACAGACAATAGCCAAGTATAAACATAAAAGGCAGCGTATACAGCGGATCGATGACAGAGATATTATTGAAGCCTACCTGAAAATCTGTAAAGGGCAAAAACAAACGCGTACCATAAGTGGTGAAGGCATCCAGTAAAGCATGGGTGGTTAAACCGAGTAGCCATAGCCAGTACCATTCCTTAAATGCTATACTTTTCTTATAGGACCTGTAGCACCAATAGGCCAGCGGAATTCCAAGTAGAATATGCGTGAACCAGGCATGCGAATAGCTGCGGTGTATTAAAATTTTAGAGACATTATCCGGGAAAGCGAAGTTGAGCAGAATATCCAAATCGGGGATGGTACCGGCAATAGCGCCGAATAGTTGGGCTTTATTGCCTATTTTTTTACCAAGTGTTAATTCGCCAACGGCTGCGCCTAAAACTATCTGAGTTAATGAATCCATTGACTGCGAAATTATAGAATTATCACCAATCTCCAGATAAGGAATCAGGAGTAATCGTTACAGATATGAATTAATTGGATATAATTCTATTTTTCAATAAACATTATTGTACAATTGACTTAAAGAAAAAATCAAATCCTAAAGTGAGTATATTGCTAAAAATTAACAATATTACGAACACCATCACACAATCTCATCTTCGTTCGTTTCTTCATACTTTTTTTACGGCAAAAAAGTATGCAAAAAAGCCGCCACGAATAAAAAATTTCAATTTGACTTGCCACGCAAATCAATACTGCCGGGGCTGTCAAATCAAAATTTCACGCAATTCGTGGACGCCCACCCGCACTTAACGGTAAATTGAAAACTTTGCAACTCTCAAGCTTTCAACACTTTCCTACCCTTCCAGGTGCTGGTCATTATGAATGACAGTAGCGGAATAAAAGGGATGTACAATTGGTAGATGGGCATAAGCAGTATGGCATACCATTTTAATGTTAGTATAGTTCTAAAACGCATGTACAACAGAAAGTCTGACATGAATAAAACCAGACATATCAGGTACAAAAACGGTGATGCAAATAGCGTAGCTGCTGCAAAAGCCATCCAGAACGTTACTTGCTTTAACAGCAACATCACCATCAGGTAAGTATTGTATTGATATTTATAAGCACTGCGCTTACCAGCCCAGCGTATCCGTTGCAGAATAAACTGTTTAAAGGAAGTTTCTGTATTGGTAACCACTACCGAAGCAGAATCTATGGCATAGCGCACCTTATCGGGTTGATAGCGTGCAAAACTCTGCATCAACAAATCATCATCTCCCGAACTTAGTTGTTTATCGCTACCATAGCCACCTAAATGCTCGAAAAGTGCTTTACTGAACATCAGATTAGCACCGTTACAAGTGGCAGGCCTGCCGCTGTTCAACATAAATGCGCTGATGCCCACCAGGGCTACCGACTCGGCTTGTTGCATCATCGAAAAAACATTGCCATTGTTTTTATAAGACACCAGTCCGCATAACATATGAAGTCGCTCTGACGTATAACGCCCTTGCATCGATTTCAGGCAATGTGGTTCCATACGACAATCGGCATCAATGGTATAAATGATTGGGTGGCTGGCTGCGGCAATTCCTGTCTCAATGGCTGCTTTTTTTCCCTGTCCATTTGATAAAACTATACGACTTTGCAATGTGCTGCTCTCTGCCTCTGCAATTGCCACACTGCCGTCCTCAGAATGGTCGTCGACCAGCAAAACTTCTACAGGAAAACCAATTTCTTTCTGGGCTTTTATAGCTGCCAGACAAGTCGCTAAAGTATTGGCTTCATTGCGAAAGGGAATAATAACACTCACCCCTTCATTGTTATTTTCTGATTCTGTTCTCGAGCTGGCAATTTGAAATGTTCTGAAAGCATAAAAACAAAATGCAGCGTACACCAGAATTACCAGACCCACAAATGGGAAAAACACCGTCATCATCAGTAAGGCCAAAATTCTGTAAATCATATTAGCGGCGCAGTTTTAGAGAAAATAAAATAACGGCACCAATGCACATCGGTAACACCAGGTTAAACAGATAAATCATCATACCCGGCACATACTCCAGACCGACAGCAGATTCGAATCCGCCAGACAAGACAAGTGCAGGGACACTAACCCGAATGGCCAGATCTGTCAGTATAAAATTAGGAGAAATGGTTTGCAGTAAAAAGATACAGGCAACGGCCATCATGGCATACCATACAGAGCTGAGTTCGGTAGGTGGAAACACTTGTATCATGATGGCATAAGGCAAAACGAATAATAGATACCTTAAAAACGAAAAGCCCAGCAAACGAAGTATATCGCCTTTCTTTAACAAACCGAGCGCCTCTTTAAGTGCAAGTACTAATGCCGACTCTCTGATAAAACGAAACTGAGGTAAATAGAAATAACCAAATACCAGTAAAATTAAAAGTGCAATTGAAGAAACAAGGAAACTAACAGGCACTTCTATTGGCTGTATAACAAGAAAAGCCAGACTACCAAAGATCAGTGTGATGAGTAATTGAGAGAAGCTGCCAGCAACAGACAAGATACCAGCACTAACTTTATTGGCATCCTTCACGTAGGCCAGTCGCCCCAGATACTCGCCCGTTCTATAAGGAAGCAACTGAGATACCGCAACGCCTGAAAGAACCGATTTAAAAGCTATTTTAAACGACTGCAATTCGAGTTTGCAGACAAGGTATTGCCATTTACGGGTTTCGACGCCCCAATTGAGCAATGAGAACAAAAGAAGAATAAGATACCAGTACCAGTCGAGTCGACTTAAGGCATCTCCTAATGTTTCGAGTGATACGTTCGGATTTTTAAAAAACTTTTTATAGAGTATTAAGGCAATGAAAGCGGGCACAAGCCATTTAATGACTTTAAAGACCGATGGCCAATTGACATTTTTTAGTATCTTTGTTTTGTTTTGCAACGCTTATTACCAGAAAATTTTGATAGGATCGTCATGGGCATCGACCCAGGTACAAATATAATGGGTTATGGTGTAGTTGGCTTAGTGGGGAAAGAATATTATTTACTCAGTATAGGTATTATTCGTCTGGATAAGTTAGAAGACCATGCTTTAAAGCTCAAACATATCTTCGAGCGGGTAACGGGACTGATAGAAAGCTACAAACCCGACGAGCTGGCCATTGAGGCGCCTTTCTATGGAAAGAATGTACAGTCGATGTTAAAACTTGGGCGTGCTCAGGGTGTAGCCATAGCGGCGGCTCTAATGCGTCAGATTCCGATTTACGAATATCAGCCACGAAAAATAAAACTCAGCATTACTGGATCAGGTAATTCAAGCAAAGAGCAGGTAGCAGAGATGCTGCAGCGCTTATTGCAATTTAAAGACATGCCAACACATCTGGATGCTACTGATGGACTGGCAGCTGCCATGTGTCATATCTTTCAGTTCAGTCCGCGTAGTTTCGGCGAAAAATCTACCAAGAGCTCACGTGCCAAAACATCTGGTTCGTGGGAAAGCTTTGTTAATAACAACAAAGACCGGGTTAAAAAGTAAGAAAAATTTATTTAAACGTGTAGTTCAATCCGAAACTTACACCATAGTTGAGCAGATCAGCTTTGTAATAATGCTTGATAAATGGCTTATGGAAATAGTCGATGAAAGGTGCAACCTCAAAATTCAACTGATCGTATAAGCGATAATTCATTGCCAGACGCACTCTGCTAGACAATAAATTTTTAAACACTATTCCCTTATCTACCTGAGTGAATGGCACTGCTGCTTTGTTAATACTATCATAGAAGAAGGTATTAGCTTTGGTCAGCAATTTATAATTAGCCCCGTAGCTTAAATCGAGTTTAAAATCGCCTCTTTCAAGTATTGCTCTTGAGATATTTAACGAGAGCCCAAATACTTTAAAGTTCTGGTTCACTTTATTGTGGTTGGTACCCGCGAGGTACAAATTAGCAGTATCATGAAGACGACCAACATACTCGGAAGGCAGAACAGTTTCAAAATTCGGACGGAACACCTGCATATAAGTAGTGTCATGATGATCGCCCATAGACGTGGTTTGTCTGAACTGAGCACTGTGAATGCCAAGAGAGAAATTCCATTTCTTCATTTTGACACCACCGTAAAGACTAACTTCTGAACCCTTTCCTTCCGGGAGTTTCATTAGTTCAGGTTCAATATGGATATTGGTAGAAAGCAAACCATAGTTCATTCCAATGAAGTATTGGAAGCGTTTGGTTTGTGGTTTTACACGAGGAATAATGTCCTGAGGCATAGAGAAAGATTTGAAATAACGCTTGATACGCACCAGAGCCAGGTATCTGTTAATATCGGTCTCGTTATAGTTAGAAATTATTAAATCATTAATAGGGGCTTGACTAATGATATCAGGAGTTTTATCAGGACTGAAAGAATTGTAGTTATCATTGTTAATAGTGGTGTTGGTTTTAGCTATTGGAGTAAAAGGTTTTACGCTTTTAGTCGGCATTTTAGTAGCAGCGGCTTTTGCTTGCTTTGTTTGGACTTCAGCAGTACCAGATGGCGATGCAGCAAGTTCAAGTTTTGAAGTTTCATCAGGCAATGCATTGCTTGATGTATTAGGATCAATTTCGGCAGTTGTATTCGTTGCAGTATTAGTCAATTGTATTGACGAATCTGCTGAAGAAGAACTGGAGTTAAAATACCACAAGCCCGTTACGGCGAGTAACAGGACGAGGCCAGAGGTTAAAAAGCGCCAGAACAGGATCCATCTTCTGCGGTAAGGGTATTGGGGAATTTGAGCTTCAATAAACTCCCAGGCCCCTTCTTTAAGAGGGAGCTCCATTTTATCAGCCATATCTTTTAATTCATTATCTTCAACCATCGTTACACTTTAGTTTTAGCTGTTAAAATTTCTGTTAGTTGTTTGCGCGCTCTATGGATATTCGACCTTACACTCGATTCTTCTAATCCGAGCTGACCAGCGATATCCGAGTAGCTATACCCTTCGATAGCGAACAGGTTAAGCACGGTGCGCATGGTAGCAGGCAATTGAGTAATGGCAGCCATTACCCTATCCATTTCTAAAAAATCCTGATATACCGGTTCATCGTAAGCGATGTGTTCGGCATCTTCAAGAGATGTTTTAAATTTATTTTTTTCTCTTCTAATATGTTCCAGGCAACAATTGACCATAATTCTTCTTATCCATGATTTAAGAGCACTTTCGCCTCGGTAGCTTTCAAGTTTTTTAAATACTTTAATAAAACCCTCCTGCATCAAATCGTGCGCAGTATCGTAATCGTTAACATACCTGTAGCACAATCCCAGCATCTGTTTGGCATAGGTTTCAAACAAACGCTTTTGAGCGGACTTGTCGTTTTTGAGACAAGCTTTTACGAGGTCTTTATCAGTTTGTAAGTCGGTCAATATCCTAATAACAAATCAGGCAAAATTTTGTTTTAAGAAAAAATGTGTGTCATAACCGAGGCTATGACACACATTATATTGATTTATTTTACTAATGTGGTAGTATATACCCCATTATCTGAGAAAATTGACACCATATATAAGCCTTTACTCAATGACTCAATGTTAACAATTGTTGAATTTAGTGTTTCAGACACTGTTTTTCCGTCTGGCGTCATCACCACTACTTTATTAACTTTAGAAGCAGTTTCTACTTCGAAGTAGGCGTTAGCCGGATTAGGGAATACTCTGAAATCATTGCCAGTTGACACTGTATTAACTGAAGTGGTATTAACCGGCAACTGAATCACTCTACCAGCAGCTGTTACAACAAACAGACCGAAAGCCTGACCAGCATCTTTACCTGCAGGCACGTTAGGTGATAAGAAACCAGAAGCAATAACGGTGATAGCACTGTCTCTGAAAGCTGAAAGTGGTGCACTGTAAGAGGCAACAATATCAGAACCACCAGCAGGCAAGATACTAACAACAATATCAGAAGCATTTGTTGTGATCAAATCTGTTCCATCTGTAAATTCAATACCTTCTGCCAGTAAAGCACCATTAGCACCACCAGCTCTAACGTCTACAGCAGGTGCATCAGTGCTACCGTGTATGATACCCAGAGTTACTTTTCCAGACTCTAGTGCAGACACTGAACCCACATAACCAGTGATATCAAATACTACACTGCTACCATTTTCGTATTTAGCAGTATCGATTACACCCTGAGCAGTAGCGATAATTTCGGCACCACCTGGAAGGTTAAGATCGAGGTTGTAGATGCTTTGAGCAATAGAGGTGCTGCTTGCAGGAGCCACCCAAACTGTGAAGTTTTTATTAGCTGGAATGCTTAAGAAAGGCGTTGCTTTTCTGAAAGCAAAATTATCTAATAAAATTTGAGGCGTACCTGTTAAATTGGTGTAAATATCTACACTTGAAGCTAAGGCATCAGGTGCATTGTGAATGATTTGCAATTTAGCAGTCGTTTGTATTGGCAGTTCGATAACAGCACCACCAGATAAAACAGCAAATAAACCAAAACCTTTACCATTCAAATTTTTAGAAGGATCAAGGAAACCAGAAGCGAAAGCAATGATTGGTTCGCCAGCTGCATTTAAGGCTTTCAATGGTGCAGCATAGGTAAACAAAGCCGCCTCTTCGCCTGGCAAACTAACATTGATGAAATAGTCGGCATTAGGCACTGTGATATAAGCTGTATTGTCGCCATAAGCAGCAGCTTCAGCAAGATACACAGCATCTCCTACAGTAGTCTTCGTAAAGGCACTGATATCAACAGCCGGAGCATCTGTAGAACCGTGATAAACCAATAGTTTATTATCAGAACCAGATTTAGTTGTTTCGGCATTGGCAATTACCTTTAATTCGAAACCTTTTTGAGGTGTAAAGCCATTTTGAAAATGACCTTGAGCGATCAACACAAATTTGCCGTTGGCAGGCAGGTTAAAACCAAAACCAATTACAGAATCGGCAATGGAACTACTGCTTTTTCCAGCAAATACAATTCGGATTGGTCTTTCTGCCGGAGCAGAGATAAAAGGGGTAGCAGTTCTGAAGGCGAAATTATTTCTCAATAAGGTAGAGGTACCATTATCGAGTAAATACATATCAACCGAATCCAAAGCTGGATCAGCACTGTTGTGAATAGCCATAACACTGGCAGTTTGTGCTTTTGAAGCAAACATTGCAAAAGCAACGCAGAGGGTACTAATTATTTTTTTCATATTTTTTTCAATTACTACTACTATGATGCAGTGCTTTGAATTTTTGTTGCAGGTTTTTGTAAATTTTTTTAAAATATTTTATCAAAAAAAAAGTGCGGGCAAATGCCCACACCTTTTTTTAGTATAAGTAACAATATGTCAGTTTAATTTTTAATGATCTTTTCTACCTTTAACAAATCACCAGAACTTGTTGTGATGTTTAAAAGGTACATACCCTGACTTAAAGCAGAGAGATCTAGTTGCGCGGCACCATTAAAATCGCCAGACAATAACTGAACGCCCGTGATGCTGTATAAACTATATTGATAGTTAAGACCAGGAGCAGAAGAGATACTCAGAACCTGTGTAGCAGGATTAGGATAAATACTGAACTCGGCATTCGGCACCAAATCGATTCCGGTTGACAAACGCGACATAACATTCACATAGAATGTATCAATATTACATGCTCCAAAATCATCACACACAGTGGTGTAGAATTTAGTATACCCAGTGTAGTTGGCACAAGATGAAATACTAATGGTGTTGAGCGATTTGTTGTGCTTGATTTTAACACAATCGTCATTATCCGCAGCCAACTCTATATCCAGATTTTTTGTATCAGTACCTTTAACGGTATAGCCCATTTCTTTAATCTCGTCGTTGTACATCACAATGCGCGAAGACGACTGGTTTAAACTTAGATCAGGGATATAGTTGCTACACGGACCGTGAAGATAGAATGCCAAACCACCACGCGTATAGGCTTCACAGGCATTTTTGTATTCGACACCATTGCAACCGCAAACTGGCATATCGATGTTACCACAGTTGTATGACGTATCAATTAAAGTTGAATCAACACACCATGGGAAATCTTCAAAGCAAATAAAGACGGTTGCTGTATCTATTACACTGGAGTTATCTTTTCCAAACACCGCGTATTGCATCGTGTCGCAGCCACGGTAAGCAGAATCAGGCAACCACATTAAATTACCCATGGTATCAAAAAGTGTTAAGCCGTGATTGAAATCTTTGATTGCAGTCGTGTAAGCCTTTTTAAAATTAAGATTCACATCGTTGTACAAGACATTATAACGGTTTCCAATGCTGAAAATATTAGTACTTAGTTGATCGTCAACTGCCAGAAGATTGCCGTTGTTAATACTTGAATCGACGATACAGATGATTTCACTGGTATAAGATGCTCTGCCAGAAGTATCGAAAGCCGTTAGACTTACAGAATAAACACCAGGGTGCACAAAATCGTGAACAGCTTGTCTTTGCATGGCAGTATCTCCATCACTGAAATACCAGTAGAAAGCAATCAAACTATCACCAGTTTTACAATTATCTGTAACATCCAGTTGAATGCTGGTGCCGCTGATGGTGTAATCAATTGCAGGCTTACAATCAGAAAGATCATTTAGCGGAATAAGGGTCAGTGACACTCTTGTTGTATCGCAGTTACCTCCTTTACAAATTGAATATTCAAACTGATCCTCGCCTGTAAAGACCAGTCTTTTGCTTTTCAGATACAGTTTAGAACCAGCCACTCTGGCATCTACTAGAGAAGGCTGAGTCACCAGACTAAGCGAAACATTCTGATAAAAAATATCATTGCTTAGCACTTTTGATTCTACTTCATTAGCCGAATACTGAAGAACCACATAGTCTTCCATTGCAATCAGCGCATTAGTATCCAATACTGTAACCGATTTACAAACCGTTACGGTATCTGTAAACCCAAATTTGGTTAAACATACGGTGTATGTGCCGGTAGTGGCATACTGATGAACCGGATATAATTCATTAGATGTAGAACTATCACCAAAATCCCATTCGTAAGCCAAAGCATCCGGACAATTTTCAAACGGATGGAAACTGGCCTCATTGATACCTACTGTATAACCAAACTCAGGCTGACAGCGGTTATCGTAAACATAAATAAATTTACAGGTACTTAATTTTACATCCAATGAATCGGTGGTTTCTATGCAGACATTATAGGTACCGTAACTTGAATAGGTATGTACCGGATTTTTCTGAGTAGAGAAAGAACTGTCTCCGAAATTCCAGCTATACGACTTAGCGCTATTATTACCGCCGCATTTAGTCATATTGGTAAAACTAACAGTTTTTAGAACTGAACTCGTATTGAAATCAGGCTGGCAATACGCATAATCCTGTCTTATATAATGATAAATATACACTTCACCAGTATCGGTAACTGTGCCATTATTTAAAACGTATCTCACCATATCATAGGTGTAATTCACAAATGAATCAACTGTGTACTTTAACACACCATTGGCGATTGAAGCCTGACCAAAATTTCCTTGTTGACAGATAGAAACAGAGGCGTTGCCATAGAACAAATCGTTATCCTTTAAACTTGTATAAGCAGCACTGTCAGGGAAATAATAATACAGCACATCTGCATTCGCCTGCATAAAGGTTGAATCAAAGATCGTCACTGTTTCGCAGTAGCGATTGGAGTCGATGCTGGAATAGGCCGTTAAGCAAACATTATAGGCGCCTGCTGCAGTATATTGGTGCTCAGGATTTAGTTGGGTAGAACCTGAATTATCTCCGAAATCCCATAAGTACCTTAAGTTAGTAGAATCGCTACCTGATGCATTAAAAAACTCGGCGGAAAGCGGACCAGAGATCGCATAAAAGGAAGCAATGGTATTAGCTCTGCCGAGAACATCCAGATGCATTTCTATGGTGTCTGAATAGATGGTATTGGTTGAGTCATTAGGAAAGGTATAAGACAAAATAATGGCAATGGTATCTATGATGCCATAATTCTGAGTGGTGTACTCCAAATAGGAGCCATTAGTAATGGTGAGAGTACCTTGAGTAGGATTTCTTAATGCAACTAGCGAGTCTATCTGGTAGCCGTATAGTGCGTAGTTGATACTGAAATAGCGGTCTCTAACTGGAACTTTGGTGGTTCCTGAACCTGCCGAAAGTTCGTTTGCCAGCAATAGAGACAATACAACAATGAGTTTTAAAATGGTTTTACACATAAACAATTAATTTCCTACAGGATGCTAAAGTGAAACAATTTGTTGCAAAATTTGTTCAAGAAAAAATCCAAATAAAATTAAACATTTAATTGCCTGCAACTTGCAACAAGTATTAAAATTAAAAATGATGAATAATTTGTCTGCGCCCGACGGGTTTACTTAACAATCAGCTTCCTACCTAATTTTAAAATGGTAGTCGATTTCATTTTGTTAAGTTTGCAGAGTTTTGACACAGTGGTTTTGTGTTTGCGGGCAATTGCACCCAGCGTATCACCTTGTTTTACCACGTGGTATTTTTTGGCAACCTTCTTTACAGATTTGTAATGGTCTTCAGAGAATGACTGATCATCTGCTTTATGTTTTTTAACCAGCTTGTGATTATCAAAAGTAGAACTATCAATCATTACCTCGTTATTAAGTAATGAGAAAGTTTCGAAGGCAATAAATTTAGAAGGATCGATTGGCTGCCCCATGAAACGAATTTCAAAATGGAGGTGAGAACCGAAACTATGACCGGTATTACCGCCCAAGCCGATACTCTGACCCGCCTTAACGGTTGTTCCAGGTTCTACCAATACTTTTGATAAGTGTCCGTAGAGGGTTTCCAAACCATTGTGGTGCCTTACCACTACCATATTGCCGTAGCCATAGTAGTAACGCGACATCCTAACAACGCCATCAAACGCCGAAACCACTGTATCGCCTGTTTCTAGGTCGATGTCGACACCCTGGTGCGCTCTGCCGTGTCTCGGACCGTAGTTAGAAGTCACTATATTGGCCACAGGCATTACAAAACCAAGTGAATCACCGGTTAGGCAAAGACTTACTGGTTGTCTGAAACTGTTAAAATCGTAAACATATGGATTAAGAATCTCAGTATTCCAGGTATTCATGTAAACATCCCAGGCGGTACTGAAGGTAGAATCGAAGTTTGAACCCATTTTAATCGACTCTTCTGAAGCCTCTCTACCCTCGTTCATGGTAGCTGTGAAGATGCCGTTAAGATTGTGCGCGTCGATATAGCCTGTTCCAAGAAAGAACAAACCAATGAAAAACAGGAACTTATATATTCTTGACTTTGTCACGTGCGCTTTTTTCGTCGAGGCGCAAATTTAGTGATAATTCTTCAATATTTTCAAACTTTTTTTCGTCCCTCAACCGGGCAATCATTGAGATTTCGACTAAGTGTCCGTAAATATCTGCGGAGAAGTCGAATATATGCACTTCAATACTGAAAGTTTTACCAGGTACGGTAGGATTGTTGCCAATATTCATCATGCCGCCGTAGGTGCGACCATCGACCTGGCATTTTACCGCATAAACACCAATCGCTGGAATTAGTTTAAATGGCTCATTCAACTCGAGGTTAGCTGTGGGGTATCCCAGTGTCCGGCCGAGTTGCATACCCTTGACAACTGTGCCAGTGAAATTGTATGGTCGGCCCAGATACTTTGTAGCCGTATCGATTTCGCCAGCCAGCAGAGCATTTCTGATCTTGGTACTGCTGATGGTTATTTCGTCGATGTCTTCGGCTGCTATTTCCATAACCTCATAGTGGTATTGCTCTTGAAAAGCTTGTAAAAGTTTAATATCGCCTTCGCGGTTCCTGCCAAAACGATGATCGTAACCCACTATGGCCACCGACACATTCAGACGGTTAACCAAAATTTCTCGGATATAATCTTCGGGCATGATACTGCTAAACTCTTTGGTAAAAGGCAAAACCACCACATTATCAATATGACAGCGAGCAAAAAGTTCGAGTTTCTCGTCCAGTGTTTGCAGGAGTTTGAGCTGATTATCTTCAGGAAAAAGAAAGAGACGCGGATGAGGCCAGAAGGTTAAGACGACAGTTTCACCACCTGTTTTTTGAGCCACTTCGGTCATCTGCGCTAAGATTTGCTGATGCCCCAGGTGCACGCCATCAAAGGTTCCCTGAGTAAAGACCGTCTTTTTAAATTCCGGCAAATCGTCAATTGAATGGAATACTTTCATTGCTAGAAACCACAGATTTTCTGAAACTCGTCAATATTAAAAGCCTTATCGATTGCAAAATCACCAATAGCGGTTCTTCTCAATTCGGTTAAATAGCAACCGCTGTTTAAATCCTGCGCAAAGTCGTGTGCAAGCGTTCTTATGTATGTCCCTTTGCTGCACTTTACTTCGAAAGAGATATTGGGAAGTGTCCCGCTAACATTAAAATTGTAAATCATAATCTTGCGACTTTTAATCTCAACTTCCTGACCGTTGCGGGCAAATTTATAAGCGCGTGTGCCATTGATTTTAATGGCAGAATAAACGGGAGGTGTTTGCTCCACTTCGCCAGTCATGTGTTTAACCTCGGCGTTAAGCATATCCTGGGTAATGTGCAGATAGGAATATTCGGCATCGAAATCAGTTTCAAGATCAAAAGAAGGCGTTGTTTTACCAAAATTAAATACACCCGTATAGATTTTAAACATATCTTGAATCTGTTCAATCATCTTGGTACATTTACCAGTACAGATAATCATTAGTCCGGTTGCCAGAGGATCCAGCGTACCGGCATGCCCTACCCTTGCGGCTTTAGTAAAATATTTTACTTTCTTAACGAGTTTGAAGGACGACCAATGTTCAGGTTTATCGAACAGAAGCACTGCGCCAGTTTTTAACTTCTCCGGATCGAAATTATCTTTCGTCATCAGAAAGCTGGCGATATCTGCCCTTTCCTCATTGTTTGCTGAAACTTCCATTGCTCTTAATCTTGCCTTCTACGCTTACTGTATAAAAATAAATGCCCGTCTGAAATTCAGAAACATTAATAATTGCTTTTTGTTTACCCGCCTCCTGAAACTCTGTTAACTGATACACCAGTCTGCCAGCAGCATCTGTAATCACTAAACTAACTTCTGCAGCCAATTCTGTTTCAAATGGCACAGTCATTACATCCGCCACCGGATTAGGGTAAGCATCAGCCTGTTTAGAATTGGCAGTATTTGTTTGAATACCAACAGTAGGGTCATTCATCACCACTTTGCTGATCCATGTACCAACGGTATTATTGCTTTTGCCATAAGAACCCACTAACCAGAACTCATTAGGATTGTTATAACGACGTTGAATAGAGGTATAATCGCCCCATCTTTCAACTGAATCTGCAATAAAACTATTGATGTATCCATCGCCTTTGCGAGTGGTCACCACATTCGAATACTCGCCATTATTGTCGAAATACACCACCGAAGTACCTGGTAAAACGGTTTCACCAGAATGCGAGAATGTGATTAAGCTTTGTCTGCCAAACACATTATTACCTGCATGCACAATGGTAGGATAAGCGATATCCATACTGTCGTAAGAGATGATATTTGATGTGATAGTCGGGTTAGCAGATGCCGGAAACTGAATTACACCATGGAAGACTGAAGAGCGACCATTGATGGTGTTATTACAGGTTTGTACGTATTGGATTTTGTTGTTGACATAAAACGACCCGAGCACTCTGGCATCATTGGTTTGCAAACGGAAGCCAGCTGGTTTCTGAGGTGCGGCAGGCGGTAAGCCATATTGTTTATCAGCCTTTAAAATCTTGTAGGAATACTGCGGATTGGCATGTGAGTGGTTGTGACTAATACGATGCAGGAACACGGTATCGTTACTGGCATCTCCGGGACGAACGGATAAGAAATACAAACCCTCTTCACCAGGCTGATAAGCATCCTGAACCGGGCAAATGCTCCAGATAGGTTTACCATTATGGCGGAGGTTACTCCAAAGATTGTATTGCAGGGTATCGGCAGCATAACCGCGAGCTTTAGGCAATTGCCAGATGATGGATTGCTGAAACCCATCGCGCCAGTCGGTATTATCTTTGAGAATATTGACAGTTATAAACAGATCTTCGTTGTTTATAGCAATCATAGGATAATCGGTCCACTGAGTACCACCAAACGGCTTGCCATTTAACTGGTAAACATTCCATCCATCAAGAGGATTAGAGGTTTTACTAAAACTAACAATGATGCGGGTATCAGAGCTTTCAGAACCTTCGAGGAAGACAATGATGAAACGGTTAGAGACAGGATCGAATACCACTTTTGGATCGTAAGCGCGGTTAAGCGCAGAGACACCAGAGCCAGGTTTAGTAGCTTTCGGATCAGAAGGAAAGAATTCCAGTCCCCAGTTTTTTTTCAGCACACCATTGGTGTTATACACACGGATGTAAGTATTCCAGACACTTACCACCAGACTGTCATTATTGATGGCCATATTGTTGTCATTAGGCGTACCAGGCACGTGAGCGCCAACGAAACCAGACACAACCTGAGGGGCAATACCAGCGCGTTTATTACCAGAAGACACTGGAGGGTAAGGCGTATTTTTTAGCTTTTCTCGCAAAGCATTTGCTTGTTGTTTGATAGCGGGATCGTAGATAGCAGGCGAAGGCATTGCTTTGGCGATGGTATAGATACCACTTTGAAAGCGGTGCAGACTGTCTGGCTCGAAAACACTAAGCAAAGGCACAGCGCCTTTAGTCAGAGTAGCCGACTCCTGAGCCTGGGCATTCAGACCCAAGAAAAAAACGATGAGTAACAGGTAAATTCTCATGCTTCAAAAATAGTATTTGTCGGGCTAAAATCCACACTTTAAAACAGACATCCTGCAATAGAAGTGATAGTCTCTGCGTTAAAGTATGAAAAAGCGCATGCAAATCCAGTAAAACCACAAAGTTCTGAATCAATAAATGCCTATGAAAAACTGAGTACACTATGTTTAAAACTCCTTTTGTTAAGCTTACAGGCAATAGTTTACTTTGCATTAGATATACCAATAGAATGCACCTAAGAATATTATTGTTTTTTATGATTTTGTCTGCAGGTTCTGTTTTTGCTCAAAAAACAGCTGCCAACGAAGACAAGATTAAGATTTATAACACCGCACTCGAATTATACGACAAACAGTTGTACAATGCAGCGATTTCAAATTTCATGGAATACCTGCCCTATGCTGTAGACGCGGTTAATATCAGCGATGTGGAATACTACATTGCCAGTTGTAAATTAAAGTTACTCCACAATAATGCTTTGTCGAATATGCTCGACTTCATGGAGCGTTATCCTAACAGCAGAAAACTGAACAACGCCAATCTCGAAGTAGGCGATTACCATTTCAATATTGCCAAATACAAAGCAGCTTTAGGGTATTACAAAAAAGTGGTTGCTGCCAATCTTAAAAACGACGAAAAGCAACGTCTGGCCTACCGTCTGGGCTATTGCCAATTAAAAGCAGGTAAACTGAAAGAAGCTAAAGAAGCTTTAAAACCATTAACCAATACCGACAACCCTTACCGCAAAGAAGCTACTTACTACTACGGCTATGTTTGCTACCTTGACAAAGATTACAAAGAAGCTTTAAAAGCGTTTAAACAAGTAGATGATGAAAACCTGGGTGCTGTAAAATTATACATCGCCGAAATTTATTATCTGACTGGGGAATATCAAAAATCCATCGACTATGCCAGTGGCAAAGACTTTGCTGAACTGAACGATAAACGCGATTTGTTAATTGGCAAATGCCAGTACCGATTAGGCAATTACGAAAAGGCTCAGGAGTATTTTGAAAAATGCCATTACAAAATTGACGAATTAAGCAATTCTGAAGCCTACGAAATTGGCTATACCTACTACGCCAATAAAAACTGCATTAAATCTTCGCAGTTGTTTGAAAAGATTGCCAATGCGGGCGATGCTATGGCGCAAAGTGCCTCTTACCATCTAGGCGATTGTTTCCTGAAAGTGGGCAAAAAACAAAATGCTTTCAATGCGTTTTACGAAGCACAAAGAACAGAGTTTAATAAAGACATTCAGGAAGAAGCGATGTTTGCCTATGCGAAGCTGGCTCAGGAACTGGGCTATCAAAGTAAGGCAGTTGCCGCTTATCAGAAATTCATCGAGTATTTCCCTAAATCTGCTTACAAAAACGAAGCAAGTAAATTATTAGCGACTTTACTGTATTCTTCCAGCGACTATAAAGCTGCCATTGCGATTCTCGAAGACATGAGCATCAGCGATGAGACCACTAAAGAATTGTATCAAAAGATTTTGTTTTTAAGAGCTGAAGAATTGTATCTGCAAAAAGACATGAACAATGCTGAAGCGATGTTCAAAAGGTCTATGACTTATAAAATTGATCTTAGCATCTACGGTCAGTGTCAATACTGGTTAGGCGAAATAGATTACAACAGAGGCAACAACGATAACGCCAGAAGTAACTATCAGAAGTTTATTGACAATGCTGAATCTAAAAACACCCAGTATTATCCTCAGGCCTTATACGGTATCGCATACACTTACTACAATCAGAAGAAATACGCTGAAGCGGCTAACTATTTCAACCGCTATAAAACCAGCATTGGCTACACGCTGCCTGAGAATATGTTTCACGATGCAACCTTGAGATTAGGCGATTGCTATTTTGCCATAGCCAATTACAATGCCGCATTGGATGCCTATACGTATATCATCAGCAACCGCAAGAGTGGCGCCGACTATGCCATGTATCAGCAAGGTATGATCTATGGATTACAAGGCAAGCAAAGCAATAAAATCAATATCCTTAAAAAGATTTCCCGCGACTTCCCTACCTCGCCATATATTCCAGATGCTATTTATCAGACGGCTGATGTGTATTTGAATCAGGAGAATTATATCGAGGCTGAGCGTCAGTTGCGTTATTTGATTGAAGACTACCCTAACAGTCAGTGGGTAAAAGACTGCCACGTCAGACTGGCCAGTATCTATTACAGACAAAACGATTACAGCAAGGCAATAACCGAGTACAAGTACATTGTTAAAACTTATCCTGGCACACCTGAAGCGCAGAAGGCTATGAAGAATGCCGAGACGACCTACAAAAAACAAGGTCAGGTAAAAGAATATCTCGATTGGGCTAAGTCGGTGCCAAATGTCAACATCACCACCAGCAAAGAAGATTCATTGTATTACGATGCTGCCATCAGAAAATACGACGCAGGTGATTGCAACGGTGCTATTAAAGAATTCAAAGACTACCTTAACAATTTCAGCAATGGCTTCTTTGTACTGAATGCTAATTACAGTATTGGCATGTGTTACATGAGTCAGAAAGACACTAACTCTGCTATTCCATATCTGAAACATGTTGCAGACAATCAGAACTCAGAATACAAAGAAGACTGTATCTTAAAACTGAGCAATATTTACATCAACAGAAAAGATTGCAGCAATGGCTTACCGTATTACGAATTGCTTGAGAAATACGCTACCAATGCTTTGTCAGTGCGCAAATCTTTATACCATCAGATCTTGTGTTACAATGCCAGCAACGAACTTGCTAAAGCGGCAGAAAAATCAAAGCAATTGCTCAAATACGAATCTCTGAGCAATGCTGAAAAAGGCTTGAGCAACAATACCATTGGTCGCAATTTATTAATGGACAGTGCTTACCTGAACACCGCTAAACTATACTTTGCAAAAACCTTAAAGAATCAGCAAGACGAGTATGCAGCCGAAGCCAAATACTATGAAGCATACATTCGCTACAGTCAGGATAGTTTAGACAAGTGCAAAAAGAGCATCATGGAGTTCAACCATCAGTTTTCAAACTACGATTACTGGTTGGGTAAGACCTTCATATTATTCTCTGATTACTACCTGAAAAAAGGCGATCAGTTCCAGGCAAAAGCCACCTTAAACAGTGTGCTTGAAAACTTTGATAATCCTGAGATCCTTGCTATTGCCAGAGAGAAACTGCAAGCATTAGAGGGCCGGAAAGAAGATAGCGGTACCGACGAATAACATCGGCATGGCGCATGAATTAGAATTAAAAATTAGTCCTGATAAGGCATTTGATGAGTCATATATTTATGCTCAGTGCGCCAGAACTTTGCAGCTTTCAGAAGGCGATATCGAGGCTATTACTTTTTTAAAGCGATCTATTGATGCCCGAAAGAAGCCTGTTATTTATATTTTACGTGTCAAAGTTTTTGTAAAAGGTGAGGCCATCGACCCTGAAGAAAAGGGATTCGAATTACATCAGCAGGCATTAAAGAAGCGTATTGGTGTTGTGGGCTTTGGACCGGCAGGCATGTTTGCAGCCCTTCAGCTTTTAGAAATGGGTTATCAGCCAGTGGTCTTTGAGCGCGGCAAAATGGTAAAAGAACGCCGACGAGATTTGGCGCAATTGAACAAAGAATTACTGGTCAACCCAGAAAGCAATTATTGCTTTGGCGAAGGCGGAGCAGGCACTTACAGCGATGGTAAATTATACACCCGCAGTAAAAAGCGTGGCGATATCCGCAAAGTATTAAAAACCTTTGTCGACCATGGAGCACATCCTGATATTATGGTGAATGCTCACCCCCATATTGGGACCAACAAACTGCCAGGCATAATAGAAAATATCCGTGAGACCCTTCTGGCATTTGGTGCCGAGATTCGGTTCAACAGCAGGGTAAGTGATTTTGTGATAGAGAATCAGACCATCAAAGCGGTAGAGATTAACGACAAAGAACAGATACCGGTAGAGGCAGTCATTTTAGCCACGGGGCATTCGGCTCGGGACATCTTCGAATTACTGGTAAGAAAAAACATTTATACCGAGGCCAAACCATTTGCCTTAGGTGTCAGAATAGAACATCCTCAAACATTGATTGACAGCATACAGTATGGTGTTGCCGAGCGAGGCGAGTATTTACCACCAGCATCTTATAGTTTAGTAACGCAGGCTGCGGGCAATGGCGTATTTTCATTCTGTATGTGTCCGGGAGGTATTATTGCTCCCGCAGAAACCGGACCGGGAGAAGTGGTGGTGAATGGCTGGAGTCCGAGTAAGCGCAATGGCAAATTTGCGAATAGTGGGATGGTTGTTACAGTAAATCCAGAGCATTGGTTAAAGGCGTATGGCTCGGGACCATTAGCAGCATTAGCCTTTCAGAAAACGGTAGAGCAAAAAGCCTATGCCGCATTTAACAGCATTAAAGCGCCGGCACAGCGCATGGATGATTTTATACAGAAAAGACTATCGGCAGATTTACCTGAATGCTCGTATTTACCGGGCGTAGGCAGTGCCGATTTACATCAAATATTACCAAGGTTTATCGGGACTTCATTATCTGAGGGCATGACGCATTTTGGCAAGAGCATGCGGGGGTATAGAAGCAATGATGCCTTATTGGTTGGCGTCGAGAGTCGCACTTCCTCTCCTGTTCGCATTCCACGCGATCGCGAGACCTTGCGACATTCGGAGATCAGCAATTTGTTTCCATGCGGCGAAGGCGCAGGCTATGCTGGTGGCATTGTGAGTGCCGCTTTGGATGGGATTGCTTGCGCAACTGCAGCGGCGGGGTTGTAATCAAACTCTTCACACTCAAACTCACCCTCACCCTCTCCCTCCTCCTCACCCTCTCCCCCACGGACCGCAGGTCCGAACATCAACCGGCACCGCTGGGACCGGCCTATAAGTTTTTACGTCTATTACCAAAGATCCCGCAGCATCGCTGATGCATCGAAGTGTATTCTCACGAGGTAGTCTCTATTAACGATTAACGATTAACCAATAACCATTAACCAATAACCAATCAACCGGCACCGCTGGGACCGGCCTATAAATTTTCACGTCTATTACCAAAGATCCCGCAGCATCGCTGATGCATCGAAGTGTTTTCTCACGAGGGAGTCTCTATTAACCATTAACAAATAACCATTAACCAATAACGAATAACCATTAACCAATAACCAATAACGATTAACCATTAACGTTTAACAAAAAACCAATAACCATTAACCATTAACCCTCAACGAAGGAGATAAAATGATTGCTCAAAGGTTTTAAGCGTGCCTTTGAATGGCACAATTTGGACGCGGCAGAAGTAGACATCCTGCATGCATAATTCGCCTTGGTAATAGCCATCCCAGCCCTGATTGATATCTGTGCTTTCCCACAGTTTCTCTCCCCAGCGGTTGAAGATTTCCATTTTAAATTTATAGGCGAACATACTGCCCTCTCCTCGGTACAGGTTGTTGTGTACATCTCCGTTTGGCGAGAAGGCATTTGGTAAGAAGTAAGTGAAGTCTGGCAATATAGCTCCTGTGCTCAATTTGAAGGTGTCAGAACAGCCTTCACTTGTAAAGGAAACCAGAGTAACAATCCATCTGCCGGTATCCTGGAATAATCCGATTGGATTTTGCAGGATGCTGTTGGTGTTATTACCGAAATCCCATGAATATCTTGTGGCATTAGAAGACGACTTATTGTTAAACTGCAACCTTGTCTGATCTCTGGCAATGGTGCTCAACTGATCGAAATCAAACAAAGCCTTAGGCTTATCTTGTACATTGGCTGCATTATTAATCACCAAAGTATCACGACAACCATAATTAGACACTGTTTGCAGACGCACATTATAGAGACCAGAAGATGGATAGAAATGCACTGGAGAAGGCAAATACCCTTGTTCGGTATCGCCAAAATCCCAAATATTTTCTACAATACTGCCCTTAGTGATCGTAGAGGTATTATTAAAGTTGACAGGTTCCGGGTAACAAACAGCTGGCGCGTTAAATGCAGTAACAGGATGCGGATGAACCACTATTAATTTTCTGATAGTATCAAAACAACCCAGAGCTGATTCAGTGCACAACAACATAGTAAATTCACCATCCTTATTGTACTTCTGAGTACCTGGTGTATTCAGTGTAGACTCCTGACCATCACCATAGATCCATTTAGTAGAGGTATAATTAACACGCGGATTGACTTTCTGATTCACAAAATTGAAGGCATTGCCTTTCCAGCATTGTGAATCCTTATTACTCAATACAATTCTGGAGTTCTGAATATTTTCCAAATACACGCGCTGTGTTATTGTATCAACACAGGCTTTATTGGTAATGACAGACAATCTCACATTGTGATAGTTTGCAGCCACAAAGGTTTTATTGTTTACCTGAGAACTGCTGGCAGTGGTATTATCATCAAACCACCAGCTTGGGGTGTAAGTCCCTTTACTAAGAGTTGTTTTATCAGTGAAATTGAAGGCTTGTTTATTCAGACACTGTAAACTATCGTCGATGCTAAACAAGGCCTTAGGTGTTGCGTAGAATCCAATAATCGCCGAGGTAGAATCCGCACAATCATAATTGGTAGTTGCCACCACTTTTACAGTGTATGCCCCTTGAACAGCATATTTCTTGATAGGGTTCTTAGCCGTATCAAAAGTATTATCACCGAAAGACCAACGGTATTTCATCGAGCCAAATTGGACAGTACTGTTATTGGCAAATACAAACTTATTGTATCTGAAACACTGAGAATCATTGTTCACTGTATACTTCACATTGGCATGCGGAGCAGGTATGACATTTTTAAATAAGGTATCGAAACAGTTGGTTAGCGACGAATAAGAAATCAGGCGCACATTATAAATGTTAGGCTGAGCATAAGCAGCTGTTTTCGGCAATTTGCCAATACTGGTATCACCATTATCATAGTTCCACCAGTACTTCAAGGTATTCATGGCACTGAAGGTAGTGGTATTATTAAAACTGAAAAGGTGACCTCTGAAACATTGAATAGAATCGTTGATATCGAAATTAGAGATTGGACGCTCCAGCAAGACAATTCTATGCTTAGCAGAATCAGAACAACCATGCTCGGATACTGCTTTATAACGAATGATATAGGCAGCAGATTTGTTGGCGTATTTCTTAGTACTAGGAGCAAACTGATTCGAGAAGGTATTGTCACCAAAGTCCCACGAATTGGTCAGAGTACCATATTTCAATTTGGTTTGGTTGTTGAAATTAAAGAAGTTTTTCTGCCAGCACTGACTGTCATTAGGGATGATGAACTTCACATTAGGCTGAGCAAAAGTAATGGCTGGCTTCATCAATGTATCGAAACAGTTTTTATCTGTTTGAGCAATGAGTTTTACTTTAAATGTATCTTCTGACGCATAAATATAATTGCTAACGCCTGCAGTGGTTCTTGTATTTCCATCTCCCATTTGCCACTCGTAAGCAACAATATTGCCCTTTCTTACAGAACTCTGATTGGTAAAGTTAAAATTGTTACCTCTGAAACATTGTTTGTCTTTAGCGATGGTGTATACAGCATCGGGACTAACATTAAGCACTATTGTTTTGTAGGCAGTATCCTTACAACTGTGTTCAGTTGAGGCAATCAAACGAATATTGTAGACAGAATCTTTAAGATATTTTTTTGTGAAATTGGTATCCGTAGAATTGCTGGCATCACCAAAACTCCAGTTATACGATAGCAAGCCTCTCTTAACGCTTGTTTGGTTAGTGAACACAAACTTATGTTGTTTGAAACACTGAACGTCGTTATTAACGGCAAAAGCGGCTTTAGCCTGAGGATGTGCTATCACCTGTCTGAAAGTGGTATCAGCACAATTCTGATCAGAAACAACGATTAAGCGCGTGTTGAAAGTATCTTCTGTGCTATAAGAATGTCTGGTATTTCTGAGTGTATCACTTTCTGAATCGCCGAACGACCAGAAGTATTTAGCAATACTGCCAGAAGGAATGGTAGACGATGAATTATAAACAAACTGATTGCCTTTGAAACATTGTTTAGCTGCATTAACTGCTATGCCAGCTTTCGGACTTGCATTCACCGTGATTAATCTGACAGCAGTATCTCTGCAATTGTGTTCTGTATTACTGATGAGTGATACAAAATAAGAACCGAAATTGCTGTAAGTTCTTTTAGCATCTTTACTTATTGCAGAGGTATTATCACCAAATGTCCAGGTATAATTCAATGTACCGTATTTGAGGCTGGAACTATTAGTGAAACTATAGGCATTCTTGTTCAAGCATTGAACAGCAGAATTTACAGCGAATCCAGATTTAGCCTGAGCGAAAGTCACCACATTTCTGAAGGCTGTATCCAAACAACCCAGATTACTTTTACCAATAAGGCGCACAGTAAAGGTATCTTCAGTTGCATAACGGTGATTGCTAATATCTTTGCCAGCAGATGTTACAGAGTTACCCATATCCCAGCTGTAGGAAAGAATACTGCCTTTAGCGATTTGGGAGGTATTTGTGAAATTAAACAGGTTATTTCTGAAACACTGAGTATCTTTATTGATTGTAAACTGTACATTAGGGTATTTACCTAAATACACTAAACGAGATTTTGATGCATTACAACCAGCACTGGTGGTGGTAGACAATCTGATGGTGTAAGTAGAATCCTTTATATACTTTTTATTCAGCACATTGCTATCGGTCGCTGATGTGGCATCACCAAGTACCCATGAATAATTGAGAGATCCACCAGAGAATTTGGTTGAATTAACAAAATTGAAATTATGACCATTGAAGCACTGAGTATCTTTATTGATGGTGAAATCAACTACTGGTGTCTCGTTGACGAATAAGGTTCTTATGATACTATCGCGGCAACCTGTAGGGGCGGTTACTACTAACTTAACAGCATTATTGCCTTTACTAACGAAAGCTTTTTTGCTGGCAGAATCGATGCTATTGGTATTATCGCTCCAGGTCCATCTATACCTTAATGGTTGAATATTAGAAGTAGAGGTACTATTAAAATTGATGGTATCTAAAGTACAATAAATGGCATTTGGATAAGTAAAACCAGCTTTAGGATTTGGCACCACTTTAACATTCTGCCTCATGGTATCGATACAGCCATTAAAGTTTTCGTAAATCAGCATCACTTTATAATCGCCAGTAGCGGTATAAGAACGCGGACCAGGATTACTGTTACTTTGAACAAAGCCTTCCGTAAAATACCACTTATAACGACGGTGATCGTTTTTGTTGATGATGGTGTTATTTTTCAGTTCGATACCATTGGTATTAAAGCAGGTATCTTTTTTAGAAAAAGTAAAATTAGCTTTAGGAGAAGGCAATACATCCACTACCATGAAGGTGTCGTGGTAGCAGCCGAACTTAGTTTCCGCTCTTAAAACAATTGGATACATATTGGCTCGTTTAAATTTATAAAACAAAGCGGTATTCGTATCCTTGGTATACATGACGGTATCGCCAAAATCCCAGCGGAAATGTTTGATGCTATCTTTAAAAGAAGAGTGATTGGTGTATTTTACATTGATGTTTCTGTTGAGACAGAAAGAATCATTAGAAACTTTAAAATTGGCTTTAGGGATTGTAGAATTACTAACGATTAGAGTATCTCTTAAAGTACAACCATTGCGTTCTTTAACTTCGAGCCATAGTACGCCTGGGTTTTTAACGGCTCGGTAATAAACCTGGTGACCGTCGTTCCAGCGGTATTCGTTATCGATATTAAAGCCTTTAGAGATAACAACATAATTTACCTTACCACAAATGGCAGTATCCTTATTGAAGAGGGATTTTATTTTGGTATCTGCCACATATAACAGCTTGGTAACAGAGTCTTTGGCATTGGTTCGTTTATGGTAGCAGTACATCTTTACCGTGTACCAGCCTGTATCAGCATATTTACGCTGCACTTTAGTGCCGGTAGCGGTTCCGCCATCCCCAAACTTCCAGGAGTAATTCTGAAAACTGTCATTGGTAATGGCATTAAACTTTACAGTATCTCGTTTACACTGAGCGTTAATAATAACAAAGTTATTTTGTATTGGTCTGAAATTAGCCGCGGCCGCATAGGCATAGCCCTCATACCAGCCGTAGCCATAGACATAAGACAAGAACCCTTTGGTACTTTTGATATAATGACTTCCCGTATCAATTTGAATCTGAGCGAAGTGATAGCCCGAAAAATTAGGCGCAGTTTTCCATGCAGAGTTTTTTAGTTTGACATTATTATGCTGGAAGAAGGCCGTATCCGGCGTCTTCGTCATCACATTGATGTAGTGTTCTGGCGAATTTTGTTGCCACCACCAATTGTTGTACCACCACCAGAAAGGCGTCTGAGAGACGGTATTAACTGTTGCACTGGTACCAAACTGTTCGTCAGGGAACAATTGTACCTGAGCCGGATCGCCGATCCAGTATTTGGTTGGATGGTTTTGGCAGGAGTAGCCACCGAGGGCGAACTGAGCAACAGAAATTCTATTGTTAGATGAAATTCTTAATACAGTATCATTGTATACCTGATAGGTATAATATCCCCCTTGATTTAGCTGAGTGAGGTACGACCCATTGATATAGATATTAGAATTATTTTCAGCTGCAATAATTTTCAGGGTATAGCCTTTTACATTGTTTTTAAAAGGAAGGGCGGTATAGTTCTGACCCCAGTTAACGGTGGGCATCATTTGCTCGTAGTTATGGTCCCAGCTACTGTAGCAAGTTTGGTTGCCTATTGTCCTATTCGTAAAGGTCTGCCTGTTACCGGCAAACACAGAGAATTTTGAATAAATATATTTCGACCGCACGATTGAACCTGTCAGATCGCGGTCGGAGGTCATGTATTGAAAGGTCTCCCCTTTCTTTAGAGTTATTTGAAAGGGTACTCCTGCCTGACTAAATCGACTGCTCGCACCCGTTGGCACCACTTCAATGACAGAGGAATCAGCAATACCAACAATAACAAACTCTGGTGATTGAAGTGTTTTTCCGTTACACGACCAGCCCCAGTTGTAGGTATCGTCGTTAGTAGTGATAAAATATTCTGGTGAATAGACAATTGAAGCAGTCGGAATGACGACTGTAGCACCCTTAGACCACCAGTAACGGTTTACAGCATACACATTGATAATAGTATCTGCCTGAATACGAACGCCATTGGTTGTTACAGTATCCGAATAGCGGCAAACCACTTCACGTGGCAAACGCACCATTTTGGTAACGTTAGGTTGAAGGGTAACTGACCTGGAAAAATTCTGTCCCGGAGCTGTTACGGTAACATTTGCAGCATACTGAGAAGAAAGAAAGATCTCAGCCGTATCATTATTGTAATAGTTATTGTTGTAGTAGCAATACCAGTCCTGGGCCATAAATGCCACCCAAAAATCTTTGCCTGCCGTACCCTGAGCATTTGATTTACAAATACTTAACAGCACAAACAGAGTGATCAGAAGGGGACGTCTCATGGTTTAAATAGTAGCCTTTTGCTTGTTTAATCAATTAAATCTATTAACTTTGTCAAATATAAGTATATTTACTTATAACAAGTCTCATTCATAAAAGTTTTACAGAAAAATGAAAACCGCAAGTTCGTATGCCAAGCAAATCTTCTGTATAGAAGGCGACTGGCACCCAGATCTGCGTCAGAAGGACACTATTGAAAACGCATTAAAGTTCATGGAGACGGCAAGTGGCATGAAAATCAAATACATACACAGGCATTGCTCGACTTCAGAAGAATTAAAGAACCGTATCGACGAGTACAGCAAGCGCCGTTACGACCAATTCAGCATTTTTTATTTAGCCTTCCATGGCGTTCCGAATGGCTTAAAACTAAGTCCGAAGAACATTTTATCTTTGGATGATCTTGCCGATATGGCAGAGAACAAACTTCAGAACAAGATTTTACATCTTGGCAGCTGCGAGACCTTGAACATCGACCGCCGACAGATTAAGAAATTCTTAAATAAGACCGGGGCCTTGTGTGTGAGTGGTTTCAAAAAAGAAGTCCCTTTCGTAAGTTCCACTATTTTCGACGTTCTGTACTTCGAAATGTGTCAGTACTACAAACAGATGCATGTCATCGAAAAACACATGAAAAATTATTATGGCAAACTGATGAAAGAATTGCAGTTTGTGATGGTATACGAATAAATATTATATCGCTACAACAAAAAACCCCGGTCGAGCCGGGGTTTTTTGTTTCTGTGGAGCGCGGCTCCAACGCTTATAATTTCTCTGTTATAAACTTCGTAATCTTTGTAAACAGATGTAACCTCGTCTTGCCACCGCTTATGCCGTGGTTTTTATTCGGATAGTACTCGGCATCGTAAGCTATGTTCTTATCGTTCATGGCTCTTACCATCTCTGCGGCATTCTGGAAATGCACATTGTCATCCGCCGTGCCATGGATGATCAAATAATTGCCTTTGATTTTATCGACATGCGATAATGGTGAATTCTCATCATAGCCTAATGGATTCTCCTTTGGTGTACGCATATATCTCTCTGTATAAATATTATCGTAAAAACGCCAGTTCGTTACCGGGGCAACCGCTACAGCAGTCTTGAAATAATCAGCACCCTTGGTGATACAATTACTAGCCATAAAGCCTCCGTAACTCCACCCAAAAATCCCAATTCTGGTCTTGTCTACATAGGACTGAGAACCAAAATATTTAGCCGCTTCAATATAATCGATGGTCTCGTATTTACCCAGATTCAAATAGGTCATTTTCTTGAACAACTCGCCTCTGCCACCACTTCCGCGATTGTCTACCGAGATGACGATATAACCCTTAGCAGCCATATACTGATACCACATGTAATTGCCGCCCTGCCACTGGTTTTTTACAGTTTGGTAACCAGGACCGCCATACACAAAAAACAATACAGGATACTGTTTTGATGGATCAAAATCTGGAGGTACAATCTTCCAGTAATCCAATGTCACATTCTCAGAACTCACAAATGATCCGAACTCTACATTGCCTAATGCCATCGCAGACAATTTATCTTTTAAAGCCTGATTGTTTTCTAAAACCCTCAGGGTTGAACCATCCATATTTTTAATAGTATAAACAGCCGGTGCCGTCATACTCGAATAATTGTCAATAAAATAATCAAATGTACTGGTGAACGATACTGAGTGCCAGCCTGCTTCGGTAGTTAATTGCTCAATTGCGCCTGATTTAATTGATACAGAATACAACTGACGTTCACTAGGTTTTCCCTTGCCTGAAGTAAAAAATACTTTACCAGACGATACTCCGCAAATGGCATCTATCTCCCACTCGCCTTTTGTTAATTGAGTAACATTATATTTAGCATCAATGGCATATAAATGTTTAAATCCGCTCTTCTCTGAAGAGAAAATTGCCATTGGCATAGTAGAATCGCCATTGATAAACTGCCAGTCTTCAATCTCTACATACCATTGATTTATTTCAGTGTAGATAACCTGAGGTTTGCTGTAGTAGTAGCTAAATCTTAGAACTTCGAGCTTATTCTGCAAGCGGTTTAATCGCTGAACTGATAAGAAATTAGTACTCATCCATTTGATACGGGGCAGGTACTGATCATTTGCAGAGCCTGTTTCACACAGCACATCTTTCTTCTTGCCAATCTTGTGAATGTATACATCTACCTTACTGTTTGGCTCACCAGCCTTAGGGTACTTCCAGGTTTCTTTCTCTGGATACAATTTACCATAAATATCCATACTAAAATATGGAACAGCGGTTTCATCAAATTTGTAGTAGGCGATAAACTGACCATCAGGACTCCATTCGAAGCCTCTGCTCATACTAAACTCTTCTTCATATACCCAGTCGACCGCCCCATTGATGATACTATTTTTAGCACCATCTCTGGTGATTTGCACATCTTTTTTCCTGATCAAATCAAAGTAAAAAAGATTGTTATCGCTGACATAGGCTACTTTGGTCGCATCAGGACTTAAACTAGCGTACATAATTTTCTTATTGGAAATACGTGTTATGGTGCCAGTTCTTAAATCATAAACGTAGGTATTACTCTTTCCGCTGTGACGGTACACTGATTCGAAACCATTAGTGATTAAGACTTTGGTTTCGTCGTTACTGAAAGTATAAGATTCAATAGAAACAGGCATTGAATCAACCAGAATTTTATCTGTCGAGAACATCGTGCTTAATTTATTTCCAGTTTTAAAATCATAACGGTTACATGATCTTGTTTTATCAGCATTCATATCCAGCTGACAATAGGTTTTACCATCATTTAGGGAATTGAAACCTGGTACGAACTTCGGACTGTACTCGCGGCTGTTCCAGATGGATTCAAGACTCAGTTGTGCCATCCCTGCAGTGCTGCAGATTAGCGACAATAACATTAAAAAGACTCTCATATCTGGCAAAAATACAGAAAAAACACACTTTTACCTACCCCTAAAGTTTATTGACTCTTTGATAATTTATTGGAAA
>JAIXYV010000114.1 GCA_027490055.1 Bacteroidota bacterium
AAACACAGTTCCCGCCGCAGAGTGAATTGGTAAATTGAGATTGAAATTCTTGACATCCGCCAACCACTCGTACTCGAGCCATTGCTTGCCTTTTGATGATGTAAGGGTGGCGGATAAAACCGGCAAATTGCTGTAATTTAAATACTGATCTAAAACGGGTTTTTTAATGCTGGGTAAACGCTGACAGATGAAATTTACCATGTCGTCGGTGCTTATTAATCGATGCCTGAAATGTGCTCCCATTTCTTTGAGCATGGCAAACCATAAACTGTCGTTATTTACCGAGTAACGCAGGGTTTGCAAGACCCAGGTACCTTTGTAATAAATGTCATTGTCTTTCCAGCCATGATAGTCTTGGTGCTTCGGACCTTGCATGGGATGTTGATTCATCACCTTTTCCCGCTGCATTTGCAGATACTTTAAAGCTCTGTCTTTGCCCTGAGTGTACTCAACAAACAGCGCCTCCGAATACGTAGTAAAACTTTCGTGTATCCACAAATCGGCTGGATCAGCTGCGGTGATGCTGTTGGCAAACCATTCGTGACCGCTTTCGTGAACGATGATGAAATCAAAACCATACTCGTTGTAGCGGTACTTGTTACCATACGCCACACAACTCTGATGCTCCATGCCCCAATAAGGTGTCTCAACAAGTTTGTAGCCATCTTCTGGAAATGGATAGGCGCCGAAATAGTGTTCAAATGCCCGTAGCATAGTATCCACTTCCTTGAAATGTTTTAGCGCTTTATCCTTGTTATAACTTAAAACGTAATAATCCAGACTCAGGGTATTGACCCCTTTAAACGTATCAGAAATCAATACATAATCGCCGATATTAATACTGATATTGTAGTTGTTAATGGGATTAACCACCTGCCAGTGATAGGTCTTTTCGGTGCCTGACTGGCTGACATCTTTCAAACGACCATTAGACACGCCCACCAGCGATTCTGTCACCGTCAGATACAGATCCATTGCTTCTGCTTCATCCGTCCAGCTGTCTTTACATGGCAGCCATATCGCTGCGCCTTTACTCTCGCATGCCAGACCAACCCAGTCTTTTCCATTGGCATCTTTCTTCCAGTCGAACCCACCCTTCCAAGGCGCTAAAATGGCAACTTCAGGTTTGCCTTTAAAATAAATTTTAAGTGGTACAAGTTGTCCTGGTTTTGCAGGCGATGCCAGCGTAACAATCACTTTATTAAGCTTGCGGATATACCTGAGTTCAGTGCCTAAAGAACTGACACTGATGACAGACATGGATGGCACTAAATCAAAATATAAAACATCAGTAGATTTTTGCACCAGGCATTGCATGGTATTATAACCACGGATGCTCTGCGAATCGATGTTCACGCTGACATGGATATCATAGTGCTTAACATCATACGAAGCAGTGTCAGTGGCCTGAGCAAAGTGGACCATGAATCCGAGCACCAAAAAAAGACCTCTATAGCCTGCTGATTTCATCCCTCAAATAACGAGATTAATACAGAGAATATCAATGTTTATTCGCCTTGCTGAACAGGAATCGTGATAATGAAGGTGGTGCCTTTGTCGGGAGCGCTAACAATGTCTATACTTCCGCCTAAAGCTTCAATCTGTGCTTTAGTCATATTTAAACCCAAACCTTTGCCCTCAACCGTTAAATGAAATCTTTTGTACAGACCAAAAACTTCTTTGCCGTATTTCTGAAGATCAATTCCGGTGCCATTATCCTTTACTTTAATGGTGTAGAAATTATCATCCCGTTCTATGGAAATATCGATGGTCGGAACCCTGTCAGGTGAGCGGTATTTAATGGCATTGCTGATAAGGTTGTACAAGGAGCTTTTGATATAACTTTTAATGCTGAATATTTTATCTGCACCAAAGTCGATATGGGTAGTAATATGCGTATTGGTTTCGCTGATCTGCTTCTCTAATGTCTGCTTAACACTGTGAACAATCTCTTCGAAATCCACCAGTTCTTTTTTAGAATTGATATCTGAACGGGCTGCCAGAATGATGTTTAAATCCTGAATCAAATCATCAATTTTCTCAATAGAAAAACGAATATGTCCAATAATCTTTTGCCTTTCATCCTCTTCTAATGAAGGCATTTCAAACACTTCTGCCAGTCCGAGTAAATTAGCAATTGGCGCTCTTAAATTATGCGACACAATATAGTTGAACTGCATTAGCTCATTGTATCGTTTGGTAAGTTCATTCAAGAGTTTGGTTTTCTCTGCTTCTGATGCTTTCAGTAAGTCGATACTCGCTTTCTCTTCGGTGATATCGCGAATGGCTGACTGCGTTCCTGCAATTTTACCATTCTCCATAATTTTAGTTACACGGGCTTCGAACCAGCGCTTGGCGCCATCTTTACGAACGCCAGCGTACTGGAAGATGGTACTAACCTCTTCACCAAGCATTCTTCGATTGTGTCTGTCTGTGATTACATCTTTAAATTCTGATGCTACATAATCAACAAACACAAAGTTTTCCAGATCAGATTCTTCTATGCCTACCATGTCCAGAAATTGCTGATTAGCAAAGATCACTTTTCCTTCTTTGTTATCAATGATCAGACCATCACTAATATTCTCTACCACATTTTTATAGCGCAATCGCTGTTTCTCCAAGGCTTGATCTGCTAATTTCTGACGGGTAATATCTTGTGTTGTACCAAATGCTTGCAAAGGTTTTCCCTGCTCGTCGTAAACAAACTCACACTGCTGATTGACATATTTTGTTCTGCCATCCTCAAAAAGCAAACGATGTGTATGCTCAAATTTCGTCTTGTTTTCTAATGCCGCTCTATAGTTAGTTCCCAAATCAGGTCTGTCATCAGGATGTATTCTACTTAACATGGCATCGTAAGTAGCAGACACTTTACTTTTATCTAATTCGTAAATCTCGAAATTCTCATCAGACCAATACAACGCATTTGTCTGCATATTCAACTCCCAGTTACCAAGTGTAGCTATTCGTTGAGCCTGCATTAACCTCGATTCACTTTTACGCAATACCTCTTCCTGATATTTTCTGTGAGAAATATCAAAATGACTGATAATAATGCGTTTGATATCATTTTCAAATTTAGAAACGTGAGCCAGAAACCATCTCTCTTTATCCGCAACATGGCATGGATATTCCATTTCGAAGAAGTCCATTTCATTATTGAGCACCTTGCGAATGCCTTCTTTCATTGTAAGGGCATAGTTATCACCTTTGCTGATGGCTTCATTAACAACATCAAAATAATTAATGCCTACGTCCGTTCTTAGCAAATTAGATACCTGAGCAGCCGAAGACAAATCCGTCCAGTTTTCATTGACTTTTACAATCAAACCTGTTTCATCCAAAATGGCAATATTGGTTTGAAGGGATTTCAATACGCTTCGGTTAAGTGCTTCACTTTCCAGTAAAGCATATTCATTTTCTTTTTGCTCAGTGATAAGGTTACTGATCGTAAGAAACTGATCCACTTCGCCGCTATCATTCATGACAGGGGTAATAACAGTATCCACCCAGTAAATAGAGCCATCTTTGGCTTTATTGCGAATCTGTCCACGCCATATATCGCCCTTTAAGAGGGTTTGCCACAAGTCGGCGAAAAAAGCTTTAGTATGATAGGCTGAATTAACTATGATATGGTCTTTTCCGACCAGCTCCTGCCTGCCATACTTAGACACTTTACAGAAGTTTTCGTTGACAAAAATGATAATGCCTTTTCTATCCGTAATAGATACAATTGATCCATTATTAACGGCATTCTGAAAAGAGGTGAAGGCATTGGACATAAATGCATTGGTCTTGTTAAGCGTTACATCCTGCACCAAGCCCTCAAGCACTATTTTACCATGTATCTCATCGTGCTGAGCACTAACTGTCTCACGCACCCATCTAATTCTGCCTTGCTTACCGATAATTCGGTATTCATTAATAATAGGCAGTCGGTTATCAATCTGATCCTGACGTTTTGTTCTCAGCCATTTTCTGTCCTCCGGATGTATGATATCCAGAAAACTTATGACTTTGCCGCTAATAAGTTCTTCCTTGGTATATCCGGTTAATTCAAAAATGGCACCGTCTATCCTTAAAATTGTATATTGTTTATCGAAAAAACCACGAAAGAATACCCCCTGAACATTCTCGGTTAACTCCCTGATGAACTTCTCACCATATAATCTGTCATCTGAATCCATTGCAACGTATTTGTAAATGAAAATCTTTTCTGTCTGCTTACTAAATTGTTCTTAAAATCTTATTGATTTTATTAACTGTAAGTGGCTTGATAATATAATCTTTTACAATTTTATATTTTTTTGATCGGTTTATATCCTCTTGATTAATTGAAGACGAAAAAATGAATACGGGGATATCTTTGCCAATCTTTAGCTTAGATAACTCATCCAGAAAGGTCCAGCCATTCATCACCGGCATGTTCAAATCTATCAGTATCAAAGAAGGCAATTCTAAATTTAATTCCAGCGCAGTTTTAATCTTAGTAAGCGCTTCACCAGAATCTGTGAAACTAAGCATCTTGTCACAAAACTCTACATCTTTGTTGATGAGTCCGGTAAGGTAGATGATTACCTCGTCATCGTCGATAATGTAGGCTAGGTCGACTTTAATTTTTTCCATTGGTTACCCCTGATTAGAATACTTATTCTGCACAAATAAAGTGATTTATTAGTGAAATAAAAATATTTTGTTGAATTATAATCATAAGAAAATCAACGCTTTTTTGTTTTAATGCTGTTATTTTACTTGAAATAGCGTTCTTAAACTAAGGTCAAAATTCCCACTTCAGGTCTGATACCCAGTCGGCCAGGATAGCCCAGATAACCGAATCCTCTGTTGACATACAGGAATTGGTTCTGCTCTTTATAAATACCCGCCCATTGCTTGTACATGTATTTGATCGGACTCCATTTAAAGCCCGCCGTTTCTATACCAAACTGAGCACCGTGAGTGTGACCAGAAAGTGTTAAATCAATGTCTTTGTATTTTGTGCGCACTTCAGAATCCCAGTGACTTGGGTCGTGTGATAATAATATTTTCACTGGCAAGTCCTCTGTTCCTGCATAAGCAACATCCAGTTTGCCATAACGGGCAAATCTGCCGCGTGCGCCATAATTCTCTACCCCTATCAAGGCGATGCTCTCCTCTCCTTTTGTCAGAATTCTGTTTTCATTCAATAATAACTCCCAGCCCATTGCCGCATGTATGCGCTTTAGTTTCTCAAGATTCTCGATCTGCATTGGCGACATGTGCGACTTATCTGACTGCATATTGTTGCCCACGCCAAACGTTGTTTTGTCGGGCCATTGATGGTAATCGCCGTAATCATGATTGCCCAGTATACTAAAAACGCCCATAGGGGCTTTTAAACTGCCAAAAATCGCAATGTAATCATCGTTCATCTCATCCGATAAACTATTCACTAAATCGCCCGTAAAAAAGATAATATCTGGCTTTTCACTCATCAATTTAGCAACACCTTTTTTAACAGCTTCTTTGTCCCAGAAGCTGCCTGAGTGTATATCGCTGAGGTGACCAATTTTTAGCCCTTTAAAGCTCGGCGGCAAATTAGCCAAAGGCACATTCACCCGGTGGACTTTGTAATCGTGTGCGCCTTTAATAACGCCATAACTTAAACCCGTAAAGGTTAGTCCGCCAATACCTGCACTTATCTGAGAAATAAAACGTTTTCTGCTAACCAGAAAACTTTCTGAAACTCCACCTTCTTTTTTAGTCTGAAACAAAGAAACAATCTTAGCGCCGATGCGATAAATATCTTCCATTAACATTGGAATCATCATTAGCATCTTGGCCACAAACATGGCAAAAAACAAGCCTGTCACCAGCACATAAATCGTTCTGTTGGCATGCACAAGGTAACCGCCCATAGCCAGCAATCCCATAACATAAAATCCAATGCTGAGCACCCAGAAAGAAATGCGGATACTGCGCCTTACAACTGTAGACAAATCTACAGTCAGGGTTTTGATGGCCTGATAGGCATATAAATCGAAAATGAGCACAAAGGCTACGGTAAATAAAATTCTAACGAGCATGGGGATTAATGAAATTACAGACTGAAACATGTATCAATAGTCAAATCTACGGGATTTCTTAGTCCCAATATTTAAAATGCGGTCATAATTCTTTAAAACCTCAAATGTTTTCGAGAAAACGCCTTCTTCTCGATTAATGATCTGAGATTTTCCCCGCTCGCCATACAATCTGTAAGCAATGGCAGCCTTTAAATGTTTCTTGATAATCTCTTCTGTCTTTACAGAATATTTTAGTTGTTTTAAATATGGAATCGCTGAAGCAATTTTGATAAATCGCAGGATCTCTTTCTTGTCGATGGTATACCTAACCTGAAAGGCAAACACATCTTTATAGAGTTTTCTGGCTTTTTCAATATCGCCTGACATATAATCCATCAGATAAATATCAAAGATTCTCGAATAAAATAAGCCTGGCATTAGCTGCTCTATCTCTGTACTATCACTTATTGTATCTCTAAGCGTAATATCCGGACGAATGCCGCCACCTTTGGTTAATAACCTGCCGTTCTTAGAGAAAAACTCTTTCTTGATACTGGAATCTAAAACCGGATTCAAGGTATCCTTTAAAATATCTCTCCTGAATATTTCGTTTCTGTAATTCTCTAAATTCTTGTCGTAACTCTTCTGAATACTTCTGCCACTTGGTGTGTAGTACCTCGCAATGGTCAGTCTTAAAGTCGACCCATCAGACAATTTAAATGGCTCCTGGACCAAGCCTTTTCCAAACGACCTGTTACCAATAATAATGGCTCTGTCATTGTCCTGTAAGGCGCCTGCCAGAATCTCGCTGGCCGATGCCGTGTTATGATTAATTAAAAGAACCAGCTTGCCATTTTTAAATGTGCCATTGCCATCTGCAATAAAATCATGACGCTTTCTTCTGTATCCTGATGTGTATGAAATGACTTCATCCTTCTGCAAAAACTCGTTTGCTATTGCTACTGCCTCGTAAAGCAAACCCCCGCCATTATTGCGCAAATCTATTAAGAGGTCTTTCATGCCCAACTTCTTTAACTCTTCCATTGCAGCTAAAAACTGCTTATGCGTATTGTTGCTGAAGCGCTCAATTTGAATATAACCGAGTGTAGAATTAATCATGTAATAAACTTCACTGCTGTTCATGACAATATTGTCGCGACTAATATTAAAATCGATGATTGAATTCGTGTTCCTTCTGTAAATCTTTATGGCGATAATACTCTTCGCCTCGCCTGTCATGGCACTTCTGATTTCTTTGGCCGTTAAACTGTCTGTCAGTTTGGTTTTGCCTGCCATCAGCAACCTGTCACCTGGTTTGATACCAGCCTTTTCTGCCGGACTGCCGGCAAAGACATTATAAACACAAGGCGTGTCTCTGAATGAGATATATTCTATGCCTAATCCCTCGTAGTTGCCTCTTATTTGTTGCTCATTAATTTCAGCATACTGTGGGGCAATATATGAACTGTGGGGATCTAACTGTGATAAGAGATATTCAATAGTACTCTCTGCCAACACATCGGTACGTGTGCTGTCGACATAATCTCGGTTAATGATATCAAAAATCTGAGAAAATTTGTCCTTGGAAGTTTGATTGACCGACATCCCAATACCTATTCCTGCCGCGAGCATCAGCGCATACAGCAAAGGTCTCAAAGCTGTTTTACTGCTGTTGTTGATCTCGTTAGGAACAGACATTGGTGCTTACAATACGTTCAGTAATTGTTCCTTGATTTTCTCAAGCTCTTCCTTCATCAGAACAACTGCCTGCTGAATTGGGAAATAATAGGCTTTGCTGCCAAGGGTATTGATTTCACGACCCATTTCCTGAGAAATAAAATTGAGCTTCTTGCCATTGGCGTCTTTTTCAAGACACTCGATAAAGAAATCGATGTGGTGTCTTAGGCGACTTTTCTCTTCGCCTATATCGTACTTCTCGAGGTAGAAAATGATTTCCTGCTCGAGGCGATTTTCATCCACTTTAATATCGTCTTTGTTGTCGGTAAGCGATTGCAATAGTTTGCCTTTAATGCTATCGCGACGAGGAATTTCTTCCTTCTCAACAGTCTTCAAATACTCTTTAATTTTCTCTACGCAATCAATGATGTAGTTGCCGATCGTTTTTCCTTCTTGCAATCTGAACTGATCAAATTTCTCGAAAGCCGTTTCAACCGTTGTCAGAATTAACTGCCAGTCTTCTTCAGACACTTCATTTTCTTCGTATTTAACAACATCCGGAAATGCAATAATAGTATTCAGCAGATTTGGTGTTTCCATACCCAGATCTTTTGATAACTGATCGAGTTTATCGTAATAAGATTTGGCTAATGGCAGATTGACATTCAGATTGTCGTTTACACCAGTATTGTCTTTGCGCTCAGCAATGATAGAAACAGATACAGAACCTCTCTGGATTTTAGCACCCAATAGTTGTCTTAACTCAATTTCCTTATCTTTAAACGACTTTGGCATTCTGACGTTTAATTCCAGAAACTTGTTGTTAAGTGATTTGATTTCGGTTTTTAGGTTCCAGATATCGTTGTCGATTTCTCCGGATCCAAAACCTGTCATGCTTTTGATTTGTACCATTTGGTTTTTGTTGAGGTGATGAAAACTCCTGCAAAAATGAACAATATTGCCAATATTTTCTGCATGTTGAGTTCATCTTTTTTAAGTAGTATAGCAATAATAGCTGCCAATATCGGCTGAAGGTAGATGTAGGCGCCCACCAGAGTAGGTCCCGCTTTTAAAATGGACCACGAATTTAATAAATAGGTAACGAAAGTAGTAAAGACAATCACGAAAAGGATTTTAACAATTATCTCAAAATCCATGGCTTCAAACCTTGCTTCACGCAATTCGCTCCAGCCAAACGGAATGACCAGTATGGCGCCGAATAAAAAGGTGTACTTAGAGACTGTGAGTGTGTGGTAATGGTTGAACAATTCTTTGGCGAAGACCAGATAGCCGGCATAGAAAATGGCATTGATCAACACTAAAATATCCCCCGGCATGGTTCTGGCATTGAACGAAAATCCTTTGCCAGACATTAAAAACAGACACCCAAAAGTGGCCAGCATGATGCCTGCGAACTGAGTCAATAAAATCGATTGTTTGTTAATGAGACTGTTTAGCAAAAGAACAAAAATGGGTGTTGCCAGCATCAGAACTGCAGCATTGATAGGGGTTGTTATTTCAAGGCCTTTGAAAAACATCAGCATATTGGCCATAACGCCCAGAACACTGCACAGCAGGATTCGCGGACCGTGTAATTTCCAGTTGACTTTTTCTTTCCTGGCAAACAAAGATGCTATGCCAAAAAGAATGGCAGCACCACATACACGCAAAACGATAAAGCCAGATCCCCTAATGTATTCTGGCATCACATCTTTTGCCAGACTAAAAGTAATGGCATAAATCAGTGACACACAAAAGAGCGCAATGTGAACTAAATATTTGATAGGCTTTGGTATTATGATTTTCTATGAATCACACCCGCCATCGGCTGTGCTGTAGGCATGATGGTCATCTCATTGATGTTGACATGTGGAGGGCGGTTCAACATAAACCAAACGCCTTCTGCGATATCATCAGCAATTAAATTCTCAAATCCTTCGTATACTTTTTTCGCGCGCTCGGCATCGCCTTCGAATCTGACAATTGAAAATTCTGTTTCCACTGCTCCGGGATGAATCGCAGAAACCTTAATTGGAAACTTGCTCAAATCCATGCGCATGCTTCTGTTCAAAGCATCTACGGCATGTTTAGTAGCACAATAGACATTGCCATTGGCATATACTTCTTTACCTGCTATGCTGCCGACATTAACGATATGGCCGCTTCCATTGGCAATCATATGAGGCACCAATGTTCTTGAAACATACAATAAGCCTTTGATATTGGTATCTATCATGGTATCCCAGTGTCTGAAATCACCATCCTCAAACGAGGATAATCCCATTGCTAAACCAGCATTATTAATCAGAACATCCACCTGCTTGTGAGCATCACTTAGCGAATTAATAGCAGCCTGAACCTCTTCCAATACTCTGATATCAAACGAAAGGGTAATGCATTCGATGCCAAACTCGTTTGTTAATGCCTGCTTCAGCGCGTCCAGTCGGTCTTGCCTTCTGCCGCATATTATAAGGTTGTAGCCTTGCTTTGCCAGTAATCTCGCGCAGGCTTGTCCGATACCTGCAGTTGCTCCGGTTATAAACGCAAACTTTTGTTTCATAAAATTCCTGCAAAAATACATAAATCTTTTTGGGGGCAACACCTTAATTATTTGTAA
>JAIXYV010000069.1 GCA_027490055.1 Bacteroidota bacterium
CCTAAGCGAAAAATTACGGGTATTTTCCAGCCACATTTATTTAGCAGAACACGCGATTTTGCAGATGATTTTGCGGATGCCCTGGATATGCTTGACGAGTGCTGGCTGATGGACATTTATCCGGCCAGAGAGTTGCCGATAGAGGGCATTAATGCCGAGTTTTTAGCCATCAAAATGGATAAGACACCATTATTGATTTCGAAAGAAAATATTATTAAAAAACTGGAAGAACATCAGGAAGAATTACTCGTCATTTTAGGTGCCGGTGATATCGATCAGATTGTAAAACCAGTGAAAGCGATTTATGAGAAAAATAATTGATTTTTTAAAATACAACCGTGTCTGGAACATGGCGCTTTGGGCAGGTATTATCCTGTTCCTGATCGTGGTATTTTCAATCATCAATCACAAGGAAAACGCTTTAAACATAACACAAATAGAAATCAGCATTGAGCCACGCGAAGAGCTATCATTTCTGGATAGTATGAAGGTGATAGAAATTATCAGAGGCAATGATTCAGGAAAGCTGATTGCAGGAGCGCCTCGCAGCAGCATGCCTATCGATAAAATGGAAGCCGATCTGGAACGTTATCCATTCATAGAAAAAGCCGATGTGTCGATAGATTTGTCTGGCAAACTGATGATAAAAGTTTTGCAGAGAAGTCCCGTGCTCAGAGTAATCAATAGTCGCTCTCAAAGTTACTATGTAGCAAAAAATGGATACAAAATGCCACTGCATCCTGTGTTCAGTCCGAGGGTAGCAGTAGCCAACGGCAACATAGCGGAAACACTAATGGATTCAAGCTTTGTAAGCACTCCATTATTACGGGATTTACTGGCAATTGCGAACTATTGTAGTAAAGACGAATTCTGGCATTCACAAATTGAACAACTTTATGTAGATAATTATATGGACATTCTGTTGATTCCTAAGGTAGGAAATCATAGTATTGTATTTGGTTCTGCCGAACACCTGGAAGATAAATTCAGTCGACTGAGAACCTTTTATTTTAAAGGGCTCAACAATGTCGGATGGGATATGTATTCGGTGATTAATCTCAAGTATGATTCGCAGGTAGTAGCCGAAAAAAGAAACGCAACAATTAACACAACAACACAAACCACTCAACAATAAAAAAATTATGGCAAGTAAACTCATAGTAGGATTGGATATCGGAACAACGAAAGTATGCGCGATCGTTGGTCAGCAGAATGACAATGGAAAAATCAATATTCTCGGAATAGGCTCACAACCATCTTTGGGTGGTGTGATGCGTGGCGAGGTAACGAATATTGCTAAAACAGTAGATGCCATTAAAGGCGCTATTGCAATGGCATCAAAAGTTTCGAATGTAGAAATCAATGCCGTGCATGTTGGTATTGCCGGCGAGCATATCAAAAGTTATCAGCAAACAGGCGTAAAAATTCGCGAGAATTCAGAAGCTGAAATCACCAAAAAAGAATTGATAGCTTTAAACGAAGAACAATATAGAACGGCTGTAGATGCTGGCTCTAAAATTCTTCATGCGATGCCTCAGGAGTATACCATCGATTCGAGGTTTACGACCAAAGAACCAGAAGGTATGCCGGGTGTTAAGCTGGAATGCAAATACCACATCGTTACTGGCCAGATTAGTGCGGCTAAAACCATTGTGAAATGTGTTGAGAATGCAGGTCTGACAGCTACCGATGTGATTGTTGAACCGATTGCGTCTGCCTATGCCGTGTTAACCGAAGAAGAACTTGAAACTGGTATTGCTATCATCGATATTGGGGGTGGTACAACCGACCTTGCTATCTTCCACGATGGAAAGATCAGACATACAGCAGTAATTCCTTTCGGTGGTGAAATCATCACTGCAGATATCGTTGAAGCTTTTGGTATTTTACCTAAGCAGGCAGAGATGATTAAAACCAAATACGGTCATGCTATCGTAGAGGGTACAAGAAGCAATGTGATGATTACAGTACCTGGTATTGGAGACAGAAAGGCTAAGCAAATCATGGAGCGCAATCTGGCACATGTGATTCATGCTCGTATCAAAGAAATTATCATGATGGTGCACGACGAGATTAAATTATCTGGTTATGCTAATAAATTAAATCTTGGAGTTGTCTTAACTGGCGGTGGTGCTCAGTTAAAAGATCTTGGGAACCTGGTAGAATATACCCTGGGTTGCGAAGTGAAAATTGGCATGCCTGATCCGCATCTTGGCAATGGCCTTGTAGACGAAGTTAAGAGTCCGATGTACGCTACTTGTATTGGTTTAGTGTTAAAAGGATTTGAAGATATGACACCGACCGACTCGTCTAATAATCCAAAACCTAAGAAGCAGGAAAAAGTAGTTGATGGTGATAAGAAGCCTGGCTTTATTAAAGGATTTTTAGGCAGTGTCAAAAACTGGATGAGCGACGATCACGATGATTTTAAATAAGACCCTTAAAAAAAGAATTGTATGAATTATTTTAGAGTTGAATTACCGAAAGAACAATCTTCCATTATCAAAGTAATGGGTGTTGGTGGTGGAGGCAGTAATGCTGTTAACTACATGTATTCGAAAGGTATCAAGGGGGTAGATTTTTATCTTTGCAACACCGATGCTCAACACCTTGAAAAAAGTGCTGTGCAGAACAAAATACAACTGGGCAGCAACTTAACCGAAGGTTTGGGTGCTGGTGGAGATCCTGAGTTCGGCAAACGCTGCGCCATGGAAAGTCTAACTCAGATTGAAGAAGCCTTAAAACACAATACCAAAATGTTGTTCATCACTGCCGGAATGGGTGGTGGAACTGGCACTGGAGCGGCACCTGTTATTGCTCAGAAGGCCAAGCAAATGGGCATTCTTACTATCGGTATTGTAACCCGTCCTTTTCAGAACGAGGGACCGATAAAAGCAGAGAAAGCAGAAAAAGGTATTGCCGATTTAAAGCCACACGTGGATGCCTTATTGGTCATCAATAATCAGCGCATTCTTCAGATGTTCTCAAACCTGAGAATTATAGAAGCTTTAAGTAAAGCGGATGATGTGCTCTTTACTGCCGCTAAAGGTATTGCAGAAATTATCACTGTAGAAGGATTCCTGAACGTCGATTTCAGAGATGTTAAAACTGCATTGGAGAACAGTGGCAGAGCGATTATGGGCACAGGTATAGCGATTGGCGACGATCGTGCACTGATTGCTTCTAAAGCGGCTTTAGAATCGCCTTTGTTAGACGAAAACAGCATCAATGGTGCTCAGCATATCTTATTGAATATCTCTTATGGTAAAGAAGATCCATATGCTAACGAGATTGAAGCGATATTGTCGTATTTCCAGAATGAGGCAGGTTTAAAAGCCAACCTAAAATACGGATTAACTCAGAACGACTCACTGGATAAAGAATTAGCCATTACGGTTGTCGCTACAGGCTTTGAGAGAACTCCAGCGGCAGAGTTTATAGTTGATATGGCAGAGGTAGCAGCGATAGATGATGAGGGTGTCATAGAAATCAATTTTGGCGACATCGAATCAGTATCGTTAAATACAGAGCCTGCAGAAGAAGTAAAGCCAGCCATGCAATTGCCATTTGAAGAGTTTGCAAAGAAAGACCATCAGGCATTCAATCCATCTGCACATAGAGTAACCAATCCTCACGACCTTAACGTTCCGGCCTACAAGCGTCATCAGATAGTCTTCGAAGACCCAACACCAGGTGTCGAAATATCTAAATTAACTTTAGAAGAAGACAAAGACAAAGGTCTGCGCTTCAAGGATAACGGGAATAAGTATCTGCATGATAATGTGGATTAGGGTCTAAGGCCCTCCGCACTCCGCACTCAACCTCATCCTCACACTAGAACTCACCCTCACCCTCAAGCTCAGGCCCCTCCGGGAGGTACCCAGTAGCAGAGGATAAATCCACGCTACGGGTTTCAACCCTGTAGCAGAGGATAACTCCACGCTACGGGTTTCAGTCGCAGATTTTTATTAAAAGGTTTTTATTATATGTTTATCGTTTCATCTCTTCATCCAATACGGCAGATAATGTCCTGTGTCACTAAATAAAGTGTCATTGCCTTTGTAGCCAAGGTTCAGTTTGTAATGGGTATACCATTCTTCTAAAGTCGTGTCCTTCTCGTCTTCTGCACTATGGTCGTACCCGCTGTAATTGTATTGATAAATTCCCAGACCTTTGCCACTTTTAAACAGGTAACTGCAGCGCTCGTAAGTGTCGCCGGCATCGCCCCAAAGTTCCGATAAATTGATAAGATGTAACACTTTTCCGGTCTTGTGGTTGTATTCGAAAACATCTAAAAATGATGATACATATTCAGAAGGACAACGAATAATCAGTCCCATTCGATCAGCATCAATCGCAAACTTGTAACAGGCGTAGAACTGTGAGAGGTAAGCGCGACTGGAGTCAAAGGCCATATCGCCATAAATATTGGCTATGTATTTGGCATCCAAACTATCTAAGGCAAAACCTTTATAAAAACTCGTATCAGCATCTATCTGATCAGTGGTATAAACTTTTAAAGAGTCGAATTCTATCTCGGTAAACTTATTCAAAAACGAATCAATATTGTAAGCTGGTATAAGCTCTGAACTTTCTGTTTTAACAGGCGCTTCGCTACATCCGCTGTAAATCAAGAGTAAAATTACTATAGAAAAAAATCTCATTTAAAAGAAATATTAAGTCGTTTAAGTTCGTCAACTATGTTGACCATTGCGTTGTTGCCAATGCCATGTAGGTTTCTGATGTCATCTTCTGTAAAACGTTTGAAATCTTCAGCTGTATTTATGCCCGCTTCCTTCAGTGCTTTTAAGGCTGGCTGGGCCAGTTTAAATGGTGGAATAGCTGGTGTTTTGCTCATGCCTGCGTCGCCTGGTGCGGATGGTATACTTTGATTAATATGCCGAGATGGTGTTTAGCATGTCCAAGAATGATGTATGCTAAAGCCCTGGCGGTAATAGGATGACCGTTGTTGTTGGCTTTAAAATCCCACTGCGTTGCATTTAATGATTGAAAGGTAATCTGAGTAAGTTGTCTCAACACAACAAGCTCAGTAAGCATATCGGCAATACTTCTGTTTTCGCAGTTAGAATTGCTTACATACTGCCAGTCTTTCATGGGTGTCAAATTAGTAATATTATCCAGTTTAGAGGCTACAAAGGCTCTGTTTAACATCACACGCTCTACATCAATTATATGCTGTAAAACTTGTTTTCTCGTCCACTTATCCGGACCATAAGCATAGCCCAGTTCGTGGTCATTCATTGGTTCGAAATACGCTTTGATGTCTTTGGTGTTGTCTTCTAACTGAGCATAGTAATCGCCTTCCTGAACTAAGTTGATATAGTTCTCGAAGTAGCTTTGGTAATCGCCTTGTGCAGGACGTGTAATGGTAGTGTTCATATGATTAGGGTTTTTATAATATAGTAAATAATAAAGAGCAAAGTGCCACCAGCGGTGGCGATAAAAGCTTTCTTGTCTTTTTTAAAATCTATTCGATAGGCCCAGATAACAGCCACAATAAATAGTAATATTAAAACAAGATAAGGCATAACTATCCCAAAATTGAAACGCCTATTAATTTACCGATTCCAAAAGTGATAGCGGCGGCCATTAAGCCAAACAAAACTTGTCTAAAGCCTGAGTACCACACATTTTTTCCGGTAAACAATGTGATAGATGCTCCGATGACAAACAAACCGATAGTACTTAATCCGGCACTTAACAATACCGCTTGCATACCGCCGGTAAAGAAGAATGGAATAACAGGCAAGATAGCACCCAAAGCAAACAACAAGAATGAAGTAACTGCAGCTTCCATGGCAGAGCCTTTCAAATCTTCAGGATTGATGCCCAGTTCTTCTCTTATAAGAATTTCGTGTGCGTGGTCTTTATTGCTGATAATGTCTTTGGCCATTTGACGGGCTTGTTCATCAGGAATGCCTTTAGAGATATAAATAAGGGCCAGTTCTTTTTCTTCGCCTTCCGGATTGTGTTCCAATTCTTCCATCTCTAATTCCATTTGGTTTTCGTAAAGTTCTTGCGAGCTTTTCACCGAGATCCATTCGCCCAGCGACATAGAGAGAGCACCAGCCAACAAACCGGCAATACCTGTAAGCAATACCTCTTGCTGACCGCTACTGGCGCCTGCCACGCCCATTACCAAACTAAAATTAGAAACCAATCCATCGTTACCACCTAGTACAGCAGCTCTCAAAGCATTACCACCCACAGATCTATGGCGTTTTTCGAATCGCGCCAAATTTGGTCCTGATACATTGCTGTTGTGATTAAGAATATTTTTCAGGATGGTAACGTGAGCTGTATCAGAAATAGAACTTTCGGTATTGGTTTTTTTACGGGCACCAATGATGCCGCTCGATAAACTTTTTTCGGTATCTAACAATACCCCAAGAATATAGTCGTTGCCAAAAAATTTACCAATAGTTTTCAATATCCGGGCTCTTCTTGATGGTCCGGGTAAATGCGAGGCATCCAAACCATTTCGTTTCATAAAAATGGTGGCATGTTCCATTTCTATCTCGCTCATTTGTCTGAAGACTTTTGCGACATGCTGATCGTCTTCTGTGTCTGCCAGGATACCGTACAGATAAGAGGCGTCGATCTCGGTTTGTATGCTTTCAAGTTTAATCATATTGTGCTTCGCTGACAAATATAGTATTTATGACAGATTGTTTTACATACATTCGTCATCCAACCAATTGGTTTGAGCATGACCGCAATCAGTACAAGTCAGATCAACGGTAATGCGCTCAAAGGCGTTTACCCATTGCTCCTGAGGTCTCTCTGGCGCATTCTCTTTAAAATCTGCTATGCCCATAGAGTAAATGCCGGTTTGTAATTTGAATTCCGTTTTACCGCAGTTTTTGCACGACTTACTGTGTAGCATGTCTGCTGTGTAGGGAAACCCTTTTCCTTCGGCCGCTACATAACCATTCCATCCATGCTGATGTCTGTCGTACAAAGTATGCTGGCGCGCACATTGGGTACAGGTAATATTGATCACCAAAGCAAAATAGTCATTGTATTCAGGATTGGGATGATTTTCGATTTGCATGGTACAGACATTTTGATCATCCTCTTCTCCAAGGTAATCCACTTTAAAAGTGGTATTTCCACAAAGGCATTCAATCACACCACTTACTTTGTATTCGTTGTGGTCGCTACAATCTGGTGCCAGCCAGTTGTCCAGGTATTCGGGTATAGGCAAAGGCATCTTATTCTGCTTGATCCAGTTCTTTTAAAATGGCATTGACATCGGCTTCGGTGGAACTGAGTTTTTTCTTACAGATTTTAATCAGTGCCGCTGCGCGTTTTACCTTTTCAGATAAATCGTCCACAGAGATATCGCCTTCTTCGATGTCTGCTACTATTTGTTGTAATTCTTCGAATGCTTCTTTGTAATTAGGAGTTTGACTCATGTTGTTGAATGTTTTGAATGGTGCTTATAATGGTGCCGTCTTTTAATTGGGTTTTAATGGTATCGCCCGTTTGCAAATCTTTGACAGAACTTATAGATTGTTGGTCTTTTCTGGTGACAGAGAAACCTCTTTTTATTGTAAATTCTGTGCTCAGGCGTTGAATGTTTTGTTCTGTGTAAAGGAGAGGAACTTGTGCAATTTTAAGGGCATTGCCGAAGCTTTTCTGAGCATGTTGTAAAGCCTGGTTCTGCTGAGATTGTTTGAGTTGTAGTTGTCGGAGCATGCTCTGACGAAATTGTTTTTGCAGATGTAAGAGTGATTTCTGTTCATCCTGATTAAATCTCAAACTGAGTTTACCGAGTTGTTTGCGCTGATGCAGCAATTCGGATGAGGCGGTTTGACAGATAGCAACTGAATGCGACTTTAATGCCGCTGTTGCAACAGAAAAACTGTGAGAGGCATTGTTGAGATGCGATTGCGATAAAGAGCGAAGGTAGCGCGATGTATTACCCAGTTCAGTTTGTTCGAGTTTAAGTAATTGTGGGAGCTGTTCGCGCAGAATTCTTTCGGCACTCTGAACTGGAACTGAAAAATCGTGGTATTTCTGTATCAGAAAATCAGCCAGCTTTGTAGGCGTAATGGCATTGTACCAGGCTACCATTTCTGAGACAGTTTCGTTGGTAGCATGACCGATACCAGTGAAAACCGGGAGTGGAAAAGTGGCGATACAAGAAGCCATATCGATGTGGTTGTAGCAAGATAAACCAACATCGCCGCCACCGCCTCTGATAATAGCAACAGCATCGAAATGATGAGCCACTTTTTTAATTTGAAGCAATTGCCAGATAATCGATTTTACCGCTGCTTCGCCTTGAAGCAAGGCTGGAAATAACATATAGAAAAACTGATAGCCCCAGGGATTCTTGTCAATAACCTGAGTAAAATCGGCGTACCCTTTACTGGATTCTACAGAGATAATGGCCAGTCGCTTTGGCAACAGAGCGAGGTCTTGAGATTTATTTAAATCGAACAAGCCATTGTTGCGCAAGAAGTCGATGCTGGCATGTTTCTCCAGTTCCAGATCACCGAGTGTATAGGCCGGATCAATGTCGTGGATACGCAAACTCAGACCATAAGCCGGATCAAACTGAACGCTACACAGCATCATTACTTTGATGCCATCCTTAAGCGGTTCTTTGAGGGTGTGCGCGAAGGCGGCATTGACACGATCAAAATCATCGCGCCACATTACCGAACGCATCTGGGCAATCACTTTACCAGATTTTTTTTCCAGTAATTCAGGATAGGCATGCCCAGAATGCGAGTAATAGTTAAGTTTATTAATTTCAGATTTTACCCAAAATGTAGCAGAGAAATTATCAGCAATCGTCTGTTGCAGGCGTTTGCCAATTTCCAGCAAGGTATACACCGGTTTATTTCTGAAACTTTCTATCATCATTATCCGCCATACAAAGTTGCGGAAATGATTTCAGAACTCTTGCATAAAATTTTAGCAATTACTTTACGGTGTCGATTATTTTTTTCTTCACTGCTTCAGTCCCGCTTGCCTCCATGTTTAGGATAAGCATGCCTTGTTCTTGAATCTTATAGTCTTTAATGCAGAAATAGTATTGATTGCGCTGGTAAGCGGTGGCGATGATAAATACTTTCTGACCGATGGGCAATACCTGTTGTTCGGCATCGTTGTGCGAGAATCCGTAGGTGTTATCGGCCTTCTTGTAACCCGGAATAAACATGTTGAGTTCTGGAATGGCCATGGTGATATAGACATCGCGAAATGAGTCGGAGGCGATGCGGGTAGTTATATTGACAGGCTTGCTTCTTCGGTCGTTGTACAAACGATCGATATTGGCCCAACCCATTTTTTTGACAGAAAAATTGAAAGTTGGGGCTATGTTTGGGTCGACACGAAAAGAGTTAAAGCCTTTAATAGATTTATAGGGCGGTAATGGATTATCCTGGATTATTACGGTGCCTTCGCCCGGTCCTGTTAACTTATCCTCCTGTACCATTTCAATTGGCGCTATTTCTACCGATTTGTTTTCACTTTTGTCCCATTCAATAGCTGAATCCAACACTGGAATGGGAACAATAGGAACAGGATTGACCCAGTTGATACTATTATTGACCACTACCCCTTCAAACAAAGACATGTTTTTCTGTTGCTTAAAATTAGGGGTACTTACCTGAAGCTCGCTGCCCGATTTTAATTGCAGGGTTTTGCCATTCTGAAAAGCCAGAATATTGAGCATGCCGCCACTCTCTAAGGGTTTGCCATTGTGAAGGGTTGTTAAGTTTCCATTTACAAAGTCGGAGATGTGATAGGCTTCCTGAACTTGGAAATCGATTTTACCACTAACAGCTTGATTGTTGTCATCGACAAAGCAATTGGCTTTGCCTAAAATAATAGTACCCATTTTGCCTTTTACAGAAAAAGCTTTTTTGGCATCGACACTAAAGGATTGGGTTGGGATTTGAGAGGTGTTAAACAGTTCGGTAAACAAAGGAGATACTGCTATCGTATCGGTTTTAGATGCCATAGCATTTTGTTGTTTGGTGCTGGAGTTTGGATTGGAATTACAAGCCAGAATCAGCAGGGGTAAAAATAATTTTATAGCTTTCATAAGGCATGAATACTTTTAGTTCGGAAAAGGTAAATGACACCTAAATGGATGAGAGGAACACGGCCTTTGGTCCGCTTATGATAGTGAACTGCCCACTTATCAAGTTCTGGTTTGAAAATCGAACACTGGATTTTTATTTCACATCATGACAGATCATATAGAATTAGGAAAAAAAGGAGAGGCCATTGCCACAGAGCATTTAGTTTTTTTGGGTTTTACCATCCTCGAGAGCAACTGGCGTCACAAAAAAATGGAGGTTGATATCATCGCATTAAAAGACAATGTCTTGATTATGGTAGAGGTAAAGACCAGGGGCACCAGGCAATTCGGCGACCCAGAATCATTTGTAGACAAGAAGAAACAGCTGATGCTGGCAGATGCTGCTGAAGAGTACATCTTGCAGAACAAACTCGATGTGCCGGTGAGGTACGATATCATTTCAGTGATAATCGATGAGTTTCATACCATTGTTATGCATATTGAAGACGCATTTTTTCCGGATAATCTAAAGACACACGAGGCGTATTATTAGTTGTATTTTTCGGGGATAATCTGCATCTTCGCATTTTAATCGTATGAAAAAAGTAGTTTTATTCTCAGTTATCGCTTTAGCATTTACCGCCTGCAGCAACCCACAAGCAGAAGCTCAGGAAGAAAAAACCAGAGACAGTAACATCAGCGTTCAGAAATCTGAAGACGAGAAACTGGTAGAAGAGATGATGAAAGCCGATTCTATCAGAGAGGCTAACGCTGCCAAAGGCGATACGACCCAGGCTGCACACTAAGCTGCGCTCCTAAGGACACCTGCTTAACATGCTGCAGACGGCATGAACAGAAGCTTATTGCACTTGTAGTAATAATTATTTACAGGTTGTTTATGAGCACCCTAAAAGATATAAGAAAAACTTATAAGGCAATGTCTCAATGCCCAAATAAAAGGGTTGTTCATTTCATGCTTTATTATTAGGTTTGCAGATTAAAATAGACATTGACATTATGGCTGTAGCAATCAAGATGCCCAAAATGAGTGATACCATGACCGAAGGGGTTGTGAGAAAGTGGAACTTTAAAGTTGGCGATACCATTAAAAGCGGAGATATTCTGGCAGAAGTAGAAACCGATAAGGCGACTATGGATCTGGAAAACTATGAGAAAGGTACCATTCTCCATTTTGCTATCTCAGAAGGTGATGCTGCTCCAGTTGATGGCATTATTGCCGTAGTTGGTAAAGCTGGCGAAGATTTCGCTGCCCTGCTCAATGGCTCTGCTCCTGCTCCGGTAGCGGCTGAATCAGCGAAGCAAGAATCTGCTCCTGCTGCCAACGCAACACCTGTTGCTGCTCCTGTTGCCGCTCCAGTATCTGGTTCAGACGATAGCAGAGTGAAAGCTTCTCCATTAGCTAAAAAACTTGCTGCCGAAAAAGGTATCAATATCAGCGCCGTTGCTGGTTCTGGTGAAAATGGTCGTATCGTTAAAAGCGATATCGAAAACTATAAAGGATCTGCTTCTTCAGGCACTACTGCTGCTCCTGCCTCTTATGTGGCTGGTGTAGAAAGCTTCGAAGAAATCAATGTCTCTCAAATGCGCAAAACCATCGCTGGTCGTTTAGCGGAAAGTAAATTTACTGCCCCGCATTTCTACCTGACAATGGAAATCAATATGGACAAAGCTTTAGAGGCTCGTGCTGCCATCAATGCCAGCGGCGAGGTGAAAGTATCAGTGAATGATATGATCGTTAAAGCGTCTTCAATCGCTCTGAAAAAACACCCTTGGGTGAATGCTTCCTGGTTAGGAACTAAAATCCGCTTCAATCACCACATCCACATCGGTGTGGCCATGGCAGTTGAAGATGGTTTATTGGTGCCTGTTGTGCGTTTCGCTGATCAGAAATCATTATCAACTATCAGTTCTGAAGTGAAAGTGTTCAATGCTAAAGCTAAAGAAAAGAAATTACAACCAGCCGATTGGCAAGGAAATACCTTCACCATCTCTAATCTTGGGATGTTTGGTATAGAAGAATTTACCGCTATCATCAACCCGCCTGATGCTTGTATCCTGGCAGTTGGTGGTGTGAAAGAAACTGTCGGTATCGTAAACGGTCAGATTGCCAAAACCAATGTTATGAAAGTTACATTGAGTTGCGATCACCGCGTAGTGGATGGTGTGGTAGGATCTAAATTCTTAAACACGCTGAAAGAGATGCTCGAAGAGCCTGTTAAAATGCTGGTTTAATCCGCTTTTTTCAAAACACCCGGGCAGTAACTGCTCTTAATTATTACTATGTTTACCCTTGCAATACACGGCGGTGCTGGTACTATTAACAGTTCGCTGATGACGCCCGAATTGGAGGCGCAATACCTTCATGGTTTATCTTTGGCCCTCAATGCCGGAAAATCTATATTGACTTCTGGAGGTTCGGCTACTGACGCTGTAGTGGCCGCTGTTGTAGAGCTTGAAAATTTCCCATTATTTAATGCCGGCAAAGGTGCAGTATTCAATCACATCGGTCAGCATGAAATGGATGCGGCTTTAATGTCGGGTTCAGATCTTAAAGCTGGCGCAGTCTGTGGTGTCAAACATATCAAAAATCCTGTTCTTTTAGCTAAAGCTGTTATGCAGCAATCAGAGCATGTGATGATGGCTGGAGATGGTGCCGAAGCTTTTGGTAAAATGGTAGGCGCCGAATTTGCTGATGATGCCTATTTTCATACCGATCAGCGCTATCAGCAGTGGCTGGACATCAGAGATACCGACCAATTTCAACTCGACCATTCCGCAGCTTCTAATAAAAAAATGGGGACTGTTGGTGCAGTCGCTCTGGACAGCCACGGTCACTTAGCGGCAGCAACCAGTACCGGGGGCATGACCAACAAACGCTTTGGCAGAGTAGGCGATTCGCCCGTCATTGGAGCTGGCACTTATGCCAACGATGCCACTTGTGCTATCTCTTGCACCGGTCACGGAGAATTATTTTTGCGCGCTGTCGTTGCCTACGACATCAGTTGTCTGATAGAATATAAAGGCTATACTTTAAAAGAAGCTTGCGACCTTGTCGTTATGAAAAAACTTGTTGACATCAAAGGAGAAGGCGGACTGATTGCTCTCGACGCGCACGGCAACATCGAACTGCCCTTTAACAGCGACGGTATGTACCGGGCGTCTGTGGATGTTAATGGGAATGAATTCTTCGGGATTTACCGCTGATGCCTCGTTCCTCGTCCCTCGTCCCTCTAAGGAAATAGGAATTAGGAAATAGGATTTAGGGGGGCAGGATGGGATTAAATTAAAGTTTTCTTTTGATTTTACTGGGTTTCCAGTGTCGCTAGACACTGAATATTGGTAGATATATTGGCGCCGCACAATTATCCCAGTCCCAACACGGCGTCTAAAGACGCCGTGTTGGGACTGGGATGTTTTTCTTTCATGTCTTTATCTACCAAGATTAGGTGTCTAACGACACCTTAAGATTCGTCTTAATGTAAAATTGTATCACATTGTTAATTGGGCCTTGTTTAACTAATAAATGATAAAAGAATATCCCAAATTCATAATTAATAAAAACCCTATATTTGCTTTTTTTATCAAGTAAATGAAATCCATTTTTACAAGTTTATTGCTGCTTTTTTGCGCATCTCTTGCTGCACAAATTGAAACCCCGCACATCCATTATCTATCTGATCCCAATGCCGCTGAGCGCCAGCATAGCGTCGATATCACCCACATGAAAGTGGAAGTGAAATTTGAACCTGAAGCCGGCAAAGTGATTGGTAAGGTCACCCACGAATTTACAACCCTGCAAAAAGACATAGACACGCTGTTTTTTGATGCTCCTGGTATCCGTATTATCAGCGCAGAAATTGATGGTGCTCCAGTGCCTTTTAACATCAATCCTGAAGGGGTGGTTTTGCGCTTTGCCAAGCATCTGAACTGGGATGAGAAACACAGTGTGGTTTTTAATTATGAAGCAACTCCAAAGAAAGGGATCTACTTCATCGGTTGGAACCAAGCTGAAAACACTGGCAAAGCAGATATCAATTACATCCGCAAACAAATCTGGACCCAAGGTCAGGGCATCGATAACCGCTACTGGATTCCGATGTACGACTGCATGAATGATAAATTCACTACCGAAACAGTGGTAACCATGCCACAGCCTTATAAGGTCCTGTCAAACGGTCGTAAGCTCAGCGTTAAAGACAATAATGATAAAACCTCTACTTGGCACTACCATCTGGAAAAACCACATGCTGGTTATTTATTAATGTTAGGCATCGGTATTTATGACGTAAAAGAAACGGTCACCAAACGCGGTACGCCGGTGCAATTCTGGTACTATCCTGAGTTCAAAGACCGTGTTGAACCTACCAGTATCTATACCGAAAAAATGATAGAACTTCTGGAAGATGAAACAGGTACACCTTACCCTTGGGGTTCATACTCTCAGATCATGGTGCAGAACTTCTTATACGGCGCTATGGAAAACACTTCTGCTACCATCTTTGGTGATTTCTTTACAGTAGATGCCAGAGGTTTTAAAGACAGAAATTATATGGGCGTCAACTGTCACGAACTTACCCACCAATGGTTTGGTGATTTGATCACTGCCAGAAGTGGTAACGATGTATGGTTACAAGAGAGTTTTGCTACATTCTATCCTAAATTATTCTTTAAAGATATCGAAGGTGTGGATGCCTATCAATGGGCTGTGAGAGGCGAATACAACAGCGCCATCGAGCAAAGTAAAAAAGACCATTTTCCAGTAAGACATACTCAAGCTGGAACTACCAGATTATACCCTAAAGGATCTGCTGTGTTAAGCATGTTGCGCTACCAGTTAGGCGACGAGAATTTCAAACGTTTCATTCAACATTACCTGTCTGTTAATGGTTTTAAAAATGTAGAAGCATGGGATTTTCAGAAGGCCCTGAAAGATAAATTAGGAATGAACTACGACTGGTTCTTCGATCAGTGGATACACCGCGGGGGCGAGCCTCACTACAAAGTATCTTACACCAACGATGGAAAAACTATTGCCTTTAAAATTTTGCAAACACACACCACCAACGGACACGTGCGTTGCTTTAAAATGCCAATAGATTTTGCCGTGTATTACAAGAATGGCACTGTAGACAGACGCAACATCTGGGTAATGGATACCACCGAACAAACCATTAGTTTTCCCAATACTGGCGGGGCTATCGACTTCGCTCTGTTTGATGAAGAAAGCAAAGTGATGAAGAAAGTGGAGTTCAAAAAATCTTTCGATGAATTATCCGCACAAGCCACAAAAGCCGTCAACATGATTGACCGTTATGATGCTATCGCTGCCATGTCGGGCATTGCCTTAAACGAAAAAATGAAGTTCCTGCAAACGCGTTATGCGGCCGAAAAACATTATGCTATCAGAGCAGAAATTGCCAAGCAATTAGCCAACTGGAAAATTTTAAACAAATGGTATGTCAATATCGTTAAAGATGCTAAATCTGAAGTGAAAAACGCCTTCATTGCGGCGGATACCAATGTGATGGATCAGAAGGACATTTTTGTGATGCTATTGAAAGACAGCAGTAATGTTGTGGTTGAAAATGCTTTGGATAAATTGATGCAGTGCAAAGACCTTGATCAGAAAGAAAAAATCAAATACCTGAAATCTGTAGAGCACTTGAGTGGTCAGAACAACAATATCAGAACCAAATGGCTGGAGTATGCCGTGATGAACATCTATGAGCCAGAACTCAATGCATCATATTCAAAAGAACTCACCAGACTTTGCAGTCCGCTTTACGAATTCAGAACCCGCGTGAATGCGGCCAATGCCCTTAAGCGTTTGGGCTTCCTGAACGAAGAAATTGCTAACAATCTGCTGGAAGCTTGTTTAACCTATAACAGTCGCCTTTCTCAGCCTTGTGCTTCGGTATTAAAGGAGTTGAAAAAAGGCAAGGCAGAGAATGATATACTGCAAGCTGAAATCAATAAACTCAGCAACGAGCAGCAGGCTGTGCTAAAAACATTGGGCTTAAAAGACTAGTTTAAACTCTTAAAGCTTTTATTTTCAGTGTTATAAATTGCTATAACACTGAAAATACTGAGCCTTTAAAAAGGCTATTCCAAAACAAAATTGTATCTTTGTGGTTTATTAAAAATGCCGCAATCAGTTTTGGAAAGCGAACAAACCTCTAAACGCAAACAGGATCACATCGACCTGGCATTTCTTTCACAGACTTTAGAAAGAGATGAACGGTTTTTCTATGAGCCATTTCTGGCGGCGCATCCTGATGAATCAAGTATTCCCCTTTCTTCAGTTGCAGGTAAAACACTGCGCTTGCCGTTATGGGTAAGCAGCATGACTGGCGGAACAGAGAAAGCAGGAACCATCAATCACAATCTGGCTAAAGCCTGTGGTGAGTTTGGTATGGGCCTCGGACTGGGAAGTTGCCGTATCATATTAAAAGACAATACCTATTTCGAAGATTTCAATGTCAGACATCTAATGGGTCATGATTTGCCTTTGTTTGCCAATCTTGGAATCGCTCAGATAGAGGAGTTGCTTAGTGAAGGCAGAACCGATCTGGTAACAGAGCTGGTAAAGAAACTGGAAGCAGATGGTTTAATAGTCCATGTTAATCCACTACAAGAGTGGCTGCAACCTGAAGGTGATCATATCAGGCACAACCCGATTGAAACCATTAAACGCTTAATGGATAAAACCGACTGTAAAATTATTGTAAAGGAAGTGGGTCAGGGCTTCGGTCCCCGTTCGTTCATGGAATTATTGCAGTTGCCTGTCGAAGCAGTAGAGTTTGGTGCTCACGGAGGAACTAATTTTGCTACATTGGAATTGCACAGACAGGAAAGTGGTGTAATGGAACAATTGTCACCTCTTACTAACATCGGACATAGTGCAGCAGAAATGGTTGCTTATGCCAACGAGGCACTCGAACGATTAGGAGATAAAGCACAATGCAAAACCTTAATTGCAAGTGGGGGTATTAAGAATTTCCTGGATGGTTACTACTTAATCCGCAAATCCAATACAAATGCAGTGTATGCTCAGGCGTCTGCGTTTTTAAAACATGCTACCGGTTCTTATGAAGCACTCAGACAATATTGCGAGCTTCAAAAGAAAGGTTTGATGACATGTTACCAGTACCTGAGTGTAAAATAAATTAAAAAACAATGCCTACAATTAAAGGGTTTTCAAAATTAAGCAAGGAAGCTAAAATCGAATGGATAGCGGCCAATTATCTCGGCAGTGATCCTCAAGCTATAGACTTTCTCAAAAGTTACTGGCACAACGATGCAGCGACGCAAAAATTGCACGATGAGTTCATAGAAAATACCATCACCAATTTTTATTTGCCATTTGGTGTTGCACCTAATTTCATGATCGATGGTAAGAACTATTGTGTTCCAATGGCCATCGAAGAGAGCTCTGTTGTAGCAGCGGCTGCTAAGTCGGCTAATTTCTGGCTTGATAAAGGTGGTTTCCATACCGAAGTGATTGACATGGAGAAAATCGGCCATGTGCACTTTATCTGGAATGGCTCTGATGCCAATCGCTTACAAGCATTCTTTAATGATATTCACCAGAAGTTTTTCGACCATACCAATCATATCACCAAGAACATGCAGGTGCGTGGTGGCGGTATATTAAGCGTCGAACTCGTTGACAAGACAGCTGAGGAAAAAGGCTATTTCCAGATCAAAGCCACTTTTGATACCTGCGATAGTATGGGCGCCAATTTTATCAATTCGGTGCTGGAAGAATTCTCTAAAATACTGAGAAACGAAATCGAGACCACACAATTGCTTAGCGAAGACGAACGCAAGGTGCAGGTGATTATGTGTATTCTTAGTAACTATACCCCTAATTGTATTGTCAGAGCCGAAGTGCGCGCACCTTTGTCGCTCATGAATGATGGCGACGATATGACTGGTGAGGAGTTTGCAGAAAAGTTCTGCAGAGCAGTTAGAATTGCCGAAATAGAACCCTACAGAGCAACCACTCACAATAAAGGCATCATGAATGGAATTGACAGCGTTATTATCGCTACCGGAAATGATTTCAGAGCGGTTGAAGCCTGCGCTCATACCTACGCTTCGAGAAGCGGAAAGTACCAGAGTTTAACACATGCAGAAGTTAAAGACGGTCAGTTCAGATTCTGGCTGGATATACCTCTTGCATTAGGTACTGTAGGAGGATTAACCAATCTGCATCCTATGGTGAAAATGGCTTATAAAATGCTGGGCAATCCGAATGCACAGGAATTAATGCGCATCACGGCAGTAGTTGGATTAGCACAAAACTTCTCGGCATTGCGTTCATTGGTTACTTCAGGTATCCAGAAAGGCCACATGAAAATGCACTTGTTGAATATCCTAAATCAATTAGAAGCAACTGAAGAAGAAAAGGTCAAGATAGTTGACTATTTTAAAGATAATGTTGTAAGCTATAGTGCTGCAGTAGAGATTTTTTGTAAGATAAGAGGAATTGAAGTGCCTGCGGTAGCATCGGCCAAATCGAAATAGGGAAGTTTGGAATCAAAATCGTTTTATAGTCACGGAAAATTAATGATTTGCGGCGAATACGCCGTACTAAGCGGAGCTACTGCTTTTGTTCTGCCTACCAAGGCAGGCCAGAGTCTTAGTGTAGACACACAATTAGAATTTGATGTGCCGCATATTGAATGGACAAGTTATGATAAGGAAGGGAATATCTGGTTTCAGGCCCGACTTTTACTGCCATATTTAATTGTTGAGTATAGCAGCGACCAGAGTGTAGCCATACAACTGGTTCGTTTTTTAACCAATGCTAAAGTTTTAAATCCCCATTTCTTAAGTGATAATCTGGCTTATAAAGTAGAGACCAGATTGGAGTTTGGGGTAGATGAGGGACTTGGAAGTAGTTCTACTTTAACCAATAATATTGCACAATGGGCGGGTGTTAATCCGTTTTCATTGCATTTTAATTCTTTTAAGGGCAGTGGCTTTGATGTGGCAGTGGCAATGAAAGGTAAACCTTTGCTGTATACCATGAATGGCAATCACCCGGTTGTGGATGTTGTGAAGTGGCAGAAAGGCTTTACAGATAAATTGTATTTTGTGCATTTGAATGTTAAGCAAAACAGTCGCGAACAGATTGCAAGTTCACGACCAGTTCTTAATACGGCACAGTTAGCTCAGGTCACGCGAATTAGCAGATTACTGACCGTTAACGAAGACTATTTTGAGTTTTGTTTGTTGCTGGAGCTGGCTGAGAATGAGATTGCTCAGGCATTAGGCAGAAACAGCATCAAGCACGATTTGTTTCCTGATTTTCAGGGCACCATTAAAAGTCTGGGTGCCTGGGGTGGCGATTATGTACTTGCAACTGGCAACGATACAGTCGAGTATTTTACCTCTAAAGGGTACCATCGCATCGTCCCTTTTAAAGACATGATTTTAGAATAACATGAGTTCAATTTCTTATAAAAGCGCCTGGAAAAGTCCCTCTAACATTGCACTGGTTAAATACTGGGGTAAAAAGGGGATGCAATTACCAGCCAATCCCTCCATTAGTTTTACTTTAGACAATGCTTTAAGCGATACCTCCGTAGAGGCTATCGCATCAGAAAGTCAGTCTGGTATATCTGTAGAACTGTATTTTGAATCTCAGAGAAATGAGGCCTTTGAAGTTAAAATTAAAGGTTTTTTAGAGAAAGCCTTATCAGCGTTTCCGTGGTTAAATAACCACCACCTGCTGATCAATAGTACTAATACATTTCCGCATAGCAGCGGTATTGCTTCGTCTGCTTCTGCCTTCAGTGCACTGGCTTTGTGTTTGTGCAGCATCGACGAGCAGATGAAAGGAATTTCAGATCCTGCATTTTTCGAGAAAGCCAGTCATTGGGCTCGTATAGGTTCTGGCAGTGCTTGCCGCAGTGTGTATGGCGGTTTTAATTTATGGGGACAAACAACAGCTTTAAATGGGAGCAGCGACGAGTATGCAGTCAATATTGACGACATCATTCACCCTGTATTTAAAACTTTTAAAGACACTATCCTAATTATAGAAAAAGGCAAGAAAGCCGTCTCCAGTACAGCTGGTCATGCTTTGTTAAATGCGCATCCCTTTGCGGATATCCGCTATGCCAGTGGGTTTAAAAATACCGAGTTGTTACTGGAAGTGTTGGAGAGCGGCGATTTAGATAAGTTTATTCAGATTGTCGAATCAGAAGCCTTGATGTTGCACGCACTGATGATGACATCACCAACGCCGTTTATTCTAATGAAACCGCATACTTTGTCGGTAATCGAAAAAATATGGGATTTCAGAAACCAAACCGGATTACATTTGTTATTCACTCTGGATGCCGGCGCCAACGTGCACCTTCTGAATCCTGAAAGTGAAAACGATAGGGTACAGGAATTTGTAAAAAACGAACTCGTAGGTTATTGCCAGAATGGTTTGTATCTTTGCAACGCAGTTGGCAACGGTCCGATAAAGACCCATTAACAATGAAGCTTAAACAGTCACTCTACTACGCAAAAATTCTTCTGTTCGGAGAATACGGTATCATCGAAGATTCGATGGGCCTGTCTATTCCGTACAACAAATTTAACGGCGCTTTAAAGCAGGATGGCAGAAAAGACGATTTTGCATTGACCTCCAATAGAGACATCAAAGCATTTACTAACTACCTTAGCGACTTAAACGACAAAGGTGAATTGAGCTGCAAGATGGATCTTGAGAAGCTTTACAGCGATATCAGCAATGGCTTATATTTTGACAGCAGCATTCCTCAGGGATTTGGTGTTGGTAGTAGTGGTGCTCTTGTAGCATCTATCTATGATACCTATTGCACCGATAAAATAGCTATTCAATCTAATCAAAGTGGTACAGAGATTCTGGCCCTTAAACAGATCTTTAGCAAACTGGAATCGTTTTTCCACGGTAAGAGCTCAGGTTTAGATCCTCTGATCTGTTATCTGAATCTACCTGTTTTAATAAAATCTAAAACTAATCTGGATACTGTCGGTTTACCAACGCCTAACGAGGCTGGTAAAGGTGCTATATTTTTGATGGACAGCGGTATTCCTGGTCAGACCCAGAACATGGTGTCCATATTTCTTGAGAAATGTAAGAATGAAGGTTTCAGACACATCATCAAGCATCAGTTCAAGAAATACAACGATGAGTGTATTGATGCATTCCTAAAAAAGGATTTCAAACCCTTGTTTCACTCTTTGAAGCAATTATCTCAATTAGTATACGATAACTTCAGTCCCATGATTCCGGATAACTACAAAACACTCTGGAAGGAAGGTATTGACAGTAATAGTTATTACCTCAAGTTATGTGGCAGCGGCGGCGGTGGATTCATTCTTGGATTTACTGAAGACTTTGAAAAAGCATCTGAGAAATTAAAGAACCAGCAATTGCAGGTGATTTATAAATTCTAATTTCGATATGACAGAATCTCGCCAGGCTGTCGTTAAAAAACCATTGGCTTTCAAGTTGATTGCTTTATTGTCTATTGTCAGATGGTACAATATACTGCTCACTATTTTCGCTCAGTATCTATCCGCATTTGTATTGATGCGCGATGAACCGCAAACCATTCATGATTTATTAATTGATTTTAAACTCCATGGTATTGTTCTGGCTTCGGTCTTCAGTATCGCGGGTGGATTTATCATCAACAACTTCTATGATTACGAAAAAGACCTGATCAATCGGCCTCAGGTGACCTTGTTCAACAAATGGGTGAGCAAAAAGCGCTTATTGAATTTTTACATAGGATTTAACAGTGTTGCACTTATCATTGCTTTTCTGTCTTCATTCAAGATAGGAGTATTTTTCTCCGTCTTTATAGCAGCATTGTGGTTGTATTCGCACAAGCTTCAGAGAATGCCATTCATTAAAGAACTGGCAGCGTCGGTTTTAAGTATTGCTTGTTTCTTTGCGGTATTGCTGCATTTCTCGAGGTACTATCCTTTCATATTTATTTACGGGGCTTTTTATATGAGTATCATATACAGTCGCGAAATCGTTAAGCAGTTTATCAATTACAATGGCGATCTGGTGCTTAATATTCAGTCATTGCCAGTGTCGCTGGGCCTCGATAAAGCCCGTTCATTTTTAGGGTTTGTGATGGTACTGTCTTTCTCTGGTGGAGCAGGCATCATTTTACATGATGGTTTGAGCACCAGAAACTACTTTATACTTTTAGCCCTGGCAGTAACGGCATTATCAGGGTATCTGATTCATAAAAATCAGTACAAAGTCGTTAACACCATGTACAAAATCATCATGGTGCTTGGTATTTTAAATATCCTTTTAATGTAAAATTAGCCCAGCTGGTTAATCACCAGGTTAGGGAAGATGCTCAATGCAATTAATCCGAGTGCACAAAGTACCAGGATAAATTTCTGAGAGGCAGTAATGCTGATAGGGGCTTCGTCAGACTCGTGACCGAACATAGCGATGATCACTTTGAAGTAGTAGTAAACTGCTATAAGTGAACCTACGATTCCGATTAGAGCCAACCACATGTAACCATTATCGATGGCAGCGGTAAAGACCAGGTATTTGGCCATAAAACCAGCCATAGGAGGGATACCAGACATTGACAGCATAGAGAATGCAAATACACCAGCTAACCAGCGGTTTCTTCTGATAAGGCCTTTAAAGGCATCAATATCTTCTTTGCCATTAGATTGAGTTCTAACGATTTCGAAAATAGAGAAAGCGGCAATACTGGAGATGCTGTAGACTAACACATAGTACAACAAGATACCAGAGGTATTATTAGCCATACACAGTAAAGCGATCATCATAAAGCCGGCATGCGAGATACTGGAATAAGCCAGTAATCTTTTCACATTGGTTTGCACAGCAGCAGTGAAGTTAGCGATTAGAAGTGTTAGCGCAGCGATGGCAGCAAAGATGATTCTGTATTCTGCCTGCATAGAACCGAAAGTAGAACTAAACAAACGGTAGAAGGCAGCAAAGGCAACAGTTTTAACAACGGTGGCCATGAAGGCAGTGATATAACTTGGAGCACCCTGATACACATCTGGTGCCCAGAAATGGAAAGGCGCAGCAGATACTTTAAAGGCCATAGCCACCAGCATGAGCAGCATACCAGTAAAGGCCATAGCATTTGCAGGACCTTCACTTAATTTTGCAGCGATAGTAGCGTTCTGGAAAGAACCAGTAGCGCCATAGATTAAGGCAATACCGAATAATAAGAAGGCAGTGGCAAATGCGCCAAGTAAGAAATATTTAAATGCAGCTTCGTTAGAAGACAGTTTGGTTTTATCGCTACCTACAAGAACGAACAGTGGGATAGACAGAATCTCTATACCTAAGAAAAGCATTGACATATTAGAATATGACAAGAGTACTAATCCGCCGCACATTGAAAACAATACCAATGAAAAGTGGTCTGAGAAATTGTTATCGTTGTTGAAATAACTGCTGGCAGAGATAAACCAAAGGATAGCAGATACAGACATCACGATGTTAAAGGCCAGTGCGAAATTGTCCATCAGCATCATGCCGTAAACATCTTCGTTAAGATTCCAGTCGGCAATACTTAAACCGATATTACCCAGTAAACCAAGTATAACGATTAGTAAAAATCCTTTTCTTAAGTTTAACAATCCCGACAAAAGCGACAGTACGCCCAGTCCCGATATTAATAGTAACTCTTTCATTATTGAATGCCTTGTAATAAAGTTTGAACAGAACTTTCGGTGATGCCTAATACAATTTTAGGATACACACCCAGTCCGATAATTAGTGTAACGATGATAATTAAAGTTATTTTCTCCTGCATAGTGAGTTTTGTGAACCCTGCAGTCAGCTGATTGGTTTCGCCAAGCATCATAGTTTGGTAGGATCTGAACATATAGACAACACCGAGGATAATGCTTAAACCAGCAAAAGAAGCGGCAATAGCATTGGCCTGGAACAATCCGATGATGAGCAGGAATTCGCCAACGAAACCATTGGTAAATGGAAGTGCTACCACACTCAGAACGATGATGAAGAAAAGGAAAGCAAAGCTTGAATCTAAGCCTCTGATACCACCTAGTTGTTTCATTTCTGAAGTGCCCATTCTAAGGAAGATGATATCAAAAACGAAGAACAGACCCACAGTATTGATACCGTGACTGAGCATTTCCATTAAACTACCTTGAAGACTCTGAGCGTTGCAGGCTATGATACCAGCAGAGATTAAGCCCATGTGAGCGATCGAAGAGTAGGCGATAAGGTATTTGAAATCTTTCTGAACGATAGAGATGAAAGACGCATACAAGATGCTGATTACTGACAGTACGATCAGGATATAACCATATTCTTCAATACCTTGCGGCACCATTGGTAATACCCAGCGGATAAGACCATAAGTCGCCATTTTAGACATGATACCAGAGAGCATCATCACACCAGGTGTTGGCGCTACGTAATAGGTATCAGGCTGCCAGGTATGGAAAGGGAAGATTGGCATCTTGATAGCGAATGCCAGGAAGAAGGCTGCCATTACCCAGGCTTGTTCTACAACAGGCAATTGTCTGCCAGCGGCATAAAGCGCTTGTATATCAAAACTTCTGTCAGGAGTTTGCAGGTAAACATAGATAAGTGCTACCAGCATGAATAAACTACCAAACAGGGTATAGATAAAGAATTTAAAGGTAACTTTTTGTCTGTTATTGCCACCCCACATCAGGATGATGAAATAGATTGGAATAAGGGCAATTTCCCAGAACAGATAGAACAGGAAGCCATCCATAGCTACGAAAGAGCCAATGATAGAACCCTGCATCAGGAACATTAGTCCGTATAAAGTATGCAGATTGTTGTAGTTTCTATTGAATGACGCATACATGATAAGCGGCATTAACAAGGTAGAGAGTAAAACCATCAGCATGCTGATACCATCGGTATTGATATGGAATCTGATGCCAATATCTGCCAGCCATGGCATATCTATGTTTAAGAGGGCGGCTTGACCGGTTTGAACGGCATTTAAAGTTGCAAATGCAACTGCCAGTTCGGCTACAGAAGCTGTAAAGGCTATAGCTTTAGCATGATTTCTTCCGAAGGCGAAAAGCATGATAGAACTAAAAAGCGGAATCAGTATAAGCAGTAATGTCAGCATGAATGTCAGAAGATAAAGATTGAAAAAATTAAAATAACAGCAATTACAAAAGTGATGGCATAAGCGTTGATATTACCGCTTTGCAATTGTCTTACAAAGGCACCACCTTTTACAACCACTTGTCCGAAACCATTCACCAGACCGTTGACTATTTTGTTGTCAAAGAAATTCTGTAAGAAAGCCGACAAGGCATCCAATGGGCGGGTAATAAAGTTGTAGTAAAACTCGTCGATGAAATATTTGTTGTAAATAACTTTCTGAACGGCAGGTCTTTCAACATTTTCAGCCATTGGTAAAGTTGCTTTTGTCACATAGAAGTGGCGGGCTATCAAGATAACAATCACTACCAGCGCAGTGGTTACACCCATCATAGTCAACTCAGTCGACAAAGACAAATGTGAAGCTGTTTTACCTAATACAGGCTCCAGATAATGATCAAACCAGTTATGGATACCCAGCTTTTCACCTAATGCGTGTGGGAAGCCAATGAAACCAGCGAAAGCTGCAAATACTGACAATACCACCAAAGGCATGGTCATTGTAAATGGCGATTCGTGCAGGTGGTGTTCCTGTTCGTGAGTGCCTCTGAATTTACCATGGAAGGTAAGGAAGAACAAACGGAACATATAGAAAGCCGTCATCAGAGATACCAACATACCCAGAACAAACAGGGTAGGGTTATGAGACAGCGCTTCGCTGAGGATTTGATCTTTACTAAAGAAACCAGCCAGAGGAGGAATACCAGAGATGGCAATGGTACCGATAAGGAAAGTTGTATAAGTAACAGGCATGTGTTTTTTCAGTCCGCCCATTTTACGAATATCCTGTTCGCCACCCATAGAGTGTATAACGCTACCAGAACCAAGGAATAACAAAGCTTTAAAGAAAGCGTGAGTCACAACGTGGAATACAGCCGCGGTATAGGCACCCAGACCAAGTGCCAGGAACATCAATCCGAGTTGAGAGACAGTAGAGTAGGCCAGAACTTTTTTGATATCATTCTGGAACAGACCGATGCTAGCACCAAGCAGTGCAGTTGCGGTACCGATGATGGCAACCAGTTGCATGGTATCAGGACTCATGCTAAAGAGCACATTGGTACGAGCCACCATATATATACCAGCGGTTACCATGGTAGCTGCGTGAATTAAGGCAGAAACAGGTGTTGGTCCCGCCATCGCATCAGGCAACCAGGTATACAATGGAATCTGAGCACTTTTTCCCATAGCACCGATGAAAAGACAAACAGTGATAATAGTAATAGTGGTTGCATCAAAAGAGAATTGTGACATGAAACCAGGTTGGAACAACTGAGTATAATTAAGTGTACCAAAGGTGAAGAATATAAGACACATGGCGATTAAGAAACCAAGGTCGCCGACACGGTTCATGACGAAAGCCTTTTTAGCCGCATCGTTATTTTTCTGATCTTTAAACCAGAAGCCAATGAGCATGAATGAGCAGAAGCCCACACCTTCCCAGCCGATGAACATTACTAAGAAATTGTTTCCAAGTACCAGTACCAGCATGAAGAAAATAAACAAATTCAGGTAAGCGAAGAATCTTCTGAAACCATCATCGTCTTTCATGTAGCCAATAGAGAACACGTGGATAAGGAAACCCACACCAGTGATCACTAATAAGAAGATAGATGACAGAGGATCGAGCAGGAAAGAGAAGCTTGCTTTAAAGTTACCGGCGCTGATCCAGTCGAAGATAGATACTTCAACCGGGTGAAAATGCGACGACTGAGAAACGAATATCAGTACAGAGTCGATGAAGCTGAGTAAAACACCAGTGCAGGCAAAGATAGCTGCATGGGTTTTAGTTAGTCTCCTGTTCAGCAAACCAATCAGTGCAAAACTGATTAGCGGAAATAAGGGGATGAGTTTAACGAGTTGTTCCATTCTTTATATTTCTATCGACGTACTATTAGAATTTTAATTGGTTTAAGACTTCGGTATCTGAAGTGTTAGCGTTTCTGTAAATCATAATCAGAATGGCTAAACCGACAGCTACCTCTGCAGCCGCCACTGCCATAATAAAGAAAACGAATACCTGAGCACTGTTATCACCCATGTAGCTAGAGAAAGCTACCATAAGTAAGTTAACAGCGTTTAGCATTAATTCGATGCACATAAACATGATAATGGCATTTCTTCTGATCATAACACCTAGAGCACCGATACTGAACATAGCAGCACTAAGGTAGATGTAATATATAAGTGGTATACCTGATATTAATTGCATTATTGTAAGTTCTTTTTAGATAAATAAACAGCGCCAACCATGGCAGATAAAAATAAAATTGAAGACACTTCGAAAGGTAGAAGAAACTGATTAAACAGTACTTTACCGAGGGTTTCTACTGTGCCTACGCCAGCAGTTCGAGTTAGCTCAGGTGTATTGACTGTAGCACCTTTAAGTGCACCAACTAAAGTTATAAGCATTAGACCAATCGCCACCACAGCGATTACTCTGACATAGGTTTTCTTTTTAGGTTCAGCATCCTGGTTGAGGTTCAGCATCATGATAACATAGAGAAACAGTACCATGATAGCACCAGCATAAACGATGATATGCACTGCTGCCAGAAACTGGGCGCTAAGCAGGATATAATGTCCAGCGATGGCAAAGAAAGTGACAATTAAAAACAGTACACTGTAAACGGGGTTTCTGGAGAATACCACCATCAGGGCACTCATGAGTGCTAAGAAGGAAAGGAACCAGAAAATATATTGTGTGATGCTCATTGATTTGATGTCGTGTTACGATGAATAAATTACAGATTAATGGTGTTTAGCTTTTGGCAGAACCTTATCTAAGAATGTTCTGTTGTGTTTGTGTTTTTTGTCGTTTTTGAAAGCCAGAACAGCAGGTGTCTGACGTTTTGAAACATCGACAGGCTGGTCCTTAGGTTCAACGAGTTTGTCTTTACCGTAGATGAAACTATCTCTTTCAAAAGTACTTGGAACGATTCTATCGGTTAAGAAAATGGCTTCTTTAGGGCAAGCTTCTTCGCATAATCCGCAGAAGATGCAACGCAGCATATTGATTTCGTATTTAGAAGCGTATTTTTCTTCTCTGTATAAAGATTCTTCACCTTTTTGTCTTTCGGCAGCCGTCATGGTAATGGCTTCGGCAGGACAAGAAACAGCGCATAGTCCGCAGGCAGTGCAACGTTCGGCACCAGCTTCGTCGCGTTTAAGGACGTGCTGACCTCTGTATACTGGCGCAAATTCACGCGTTTGCTCAGGGTATTTCACTGTTGCTTTACGCATAAAAATATGTTTAAAGGTGATAGCCATACCGCTTAAGATAGCAGGGAAATAGGCGCGTTCGAGCCATGTCATTTCCCTTTTCACCACTTGTTTACTTCTATTAGTTAACATTGTTTTTTTGAAGTTTGATACTTTTATTTTTTAAACATTTATAATTTTCCCATTGCCCACATCACGATACCAGTAACAAAAATATTGGCCAGTGATAATGGTAATAAAACTTTCCAACCAAGGTTCATCAGTTGATCGTATCTGAATCTCGGGATGGTCCATCTCACCCACATAAATAAGAAGATAAAGAAGATAATTTTTCCGAAGAACATAACTACCTGAAGGATGCTAAGCGCATTGGCACTCATACCCAGGGCATTTGCCAGTTCGTGCTGGAACGGGAAGTTGTATCCTCCGAAGTAGAAGCTGGCGATCACTGCCGAAGAGATGAACATATTAATATATTCAGCAAACAGGTAGAAGCCCAGTTTCATGGAAGAGTATTCGGTATGGTAACCACCGATCAATTCAGTTTCACATTCCGGTAAATCGAATGGTGCTCTGTTAGTTTCGGCGAATGCACAGATGATAAAGATAACGAATCCAACTGGCTGATATACCACATTGGCAAATCCAGCATCTTGTTGAAGCACGATTTCTTTTAAGCTCAGTGTACCGGTGGTCATCACCAAAGCAATGATGGCAAATCCCATAGCGATTTCGTAACTGATCATTTGCGAAGAAGCACGGATGGCACCCAGTAAAGAGAATTTGTTGTTAGATGCCCAGCCTCCGATCATGATACCGTATACACCTAAAGAGACTACGCCGAATAGGTAAAGGATACCAATATTAAGATCGGTAATTTGTAAATCAAATGTTGTTTCGCCAATCGTGATTGGTCCGCCCCACGGAATTACCACACCTGTCATCGTTGCGGTGAGCATGGCAATACAAGGACCGAGGATAAAGAGCCATTTATTGGAAACAGAAGGAATGATTTCTTCCTTCATAAACATTTTAACAGCATCTGCTAATGGTTGTAATAAACCCATTGGTCCGGCACGATCCGGTCCGACACGGTCTTGCATAATAGCAGCCACTTTTCTTTCGGCGTAAGTTGAATAGGTTGCAATCAGTAATGTGATAGCAAACACAATCAGAACAATTATCGCTTTTATGATCAAAGGATCCATAGTATCTTAAATATTATTGGTTGTTAGGGTCTAATGGTCCGGCACCCAGTTCAGATTTTACTCCGTGTGGTTTAGAACCCATCATTTTAATAGTGGTTTTCTGAATGTTTTTCAGTGTATCGTAATGGTTGGCAGAGATAACAGAGTGTCTGTTAATTTTAGCGGGACCTTCGATTGTCCAGTCGCTTAGATTTTTCTTATCATAGCGGCATTCGTTACAGATCCAGGCAGTGCTGCCATCTTCGTTGTCCATAACTTCACCAAATTCGTCTTTTCTTGCAGTTACACGCAATACTTCTTCACCCTGGTTCCAGAGTCTTACTTTACCGCAGCATTTGTCACAGTTTCTATGAGCATCTACCGGGTTAGTATACCAAACTCTGCTTTTAAAGCGGAAGGTTTTATCGGTAAGAGCACCAACCGGACAAACGTCTATCATATTACCAGAGAAATCGTTGTCGATGGCTTTTTCTATATAGGTAGAGATTTCGGCAGCTTCACCGCGGTTGATAACACCATGGCATCTGCCATCGGTTAACTGGTCAGCCACTTTCACACATCTGTAGCAAAGGATACAGCGGTTCATGTGCAATTTGATTTTATCGCCGATATCGGTAGGTTCGTATTCGCGCTTGTCGAAATCGTAGCGCGTTTCAGCTTTACCATTTTCGTAGCTTAAATCTTGTAAATGACATTCGCCAGCCTGGTCGCACACAGGGCAATCCAGCGGGTGATTCAGCAGTAGGAATTCGACAACACCTGCGCGGGCTTCTAGGTTTTCTGGTGAAGTGATATTTCTGACTACCATTCCGTCCATAACGGTGGTACGGCAACTTGCCACTGGTTTAGGCATCGGACGAGGATCTTTAGCAGAGCCTTGTTCAACTTTTACGATGCAGGTTCTGCAATAGCCACCACTGGTTTTAAGTTTGCTGTGGTAGCACATAGCAGGCGGAACAATATCGCCACCAATCATTCTGGCAGCCTGTAATATGGTTGTTCCTTCTGGAACTTCTACTGGAATATCGTCGATTGTAACTTTTAACATGGTGATTGTTTAATCGTTTTTAATATGCTTACTTAGTTTTGTAACCTGTAATAATGTTTAATGTCTTTAATGCTGTCCGGATTGGTAACATAGGCTTCAAATTCAGGACGGAAGTGCCTGATGGCAGCAGCTACAGGCCATGCAGCGGCTTCGCCAAGCGGACAGATAGTTTTGCCTTCGATTTTGCTTTGGATATCCCATAGCAGATCGATGTCTGAAAGCGTACCTTTACCATCGAGGATTTTCTTCAGGATGCGTTCCATCCAGCCGGTGCCTTCGCGGCACGGACTGCATTGACCGCAGCTTTCGTGGTGGTAGAACCTCGAGAAAGTGTATAGATTTTTAACGATGCTGGTGTCTTCGTCCATGACAATAAAACCACCAGAGCCTAGCATGGTTCCGGTAGCAAAGCCACCATCACCTAAGCTCTCGTAACTCATCAGACGAGGTTCGCCATTCGCTGTTTTAAGAATCAGTTCAGTTGGTAAGATAGGCACAGAAGAACCACCGGCTACGACAGCTTTCAGTTTTCGGCCACCTCTGATACCACCGCAGTATTGATCAGAGTAGATAAATTCTTCAACTGGTAAACCCAGTTCAATTTCGTATACGCCTGGTTTATTGATATGGCCAGAAGCAGAAATCAATTTTGTTCCAGTACTTTTTCCAATACCTATTTTAGCATATTCGTCGCCACCTAACTCGAGAATCGGCACAACAGCAGCGATAGTTTCAACGTTGTTTACAACGGTAGGGCAACCATATAAACCAGCGACAGCAGGGAATGGCGGTTTGATACGTGGATTACCACGTTTACCTTCCAGACTTTCTAAAAGCGCAGTTTCTTCACCACAGATATAAGCACCAGCACCAACCTGAACATGCAGGTCGAGGTCGTACCCCGAGTTTAAAATATTCTTTCCTAACAAGCCCGCTTTATAGGCTTCTTCGATGGCAGTTTCCAGAATACGAGATACATAGAAATACTCACCTCTGATGTAGATATAAGCGGTATTGGCACCAAGCGCATAGCTTGACAGAATCATACCTTCCACCAAAAGGTGAGGGATACGTTCCATCAGGTAACGGTCTTTAAACGTGCCAGGTTCACTCTCGTCGGCATTACAAACAACATATCTTGGAATACCTTCAGGTTTCGCCAGGAAACTCCATTTCATACCTGTTGGGAAACCAGCGCCACCTCTACCTCTGAGGCCAGATTTTTTCACTTCTTCAACGACAGCATCCGGCGTAAGGTTTTTAAGGGTATTGGCAAGCACGGTATAACCACCGTGTTCTCTATACACTGGCAATGTGTTGATGCCAGCGATATGATCATTTTTTAATAACAGCTTTTTGCTCATACTTAACAATATCTGCTCTTTTTATTTTCACTTCTAAATTGGTCAAGTAAGTTGTCTACTTTATCAATTGTTAAATTTTCGTGGTAGTCGGCGCCAACCTGCATCATTGGTGCAGTTCCGCAGCTACCTAAGCATTCTACTGCTTTGAGGGTAAACATGCCATCAGGCGTAGTTTCGCCAACCTGAATGCCGAGTTTATGTTCCAGATGGTCGATAATATCTTCGGCACCACATAACCAGCAGCTGCTGGTGCGGCAAACTTCAATCAGGCAGTTTCCTACAGGTTCGAGGTTAAACATCGAATAGAATGAGGCAACTTCGTATACTTCTATAGATTGAATTTTCAGGATAGAGGCTACGTAGTCCATAGTAGCAGGACTTAACCAGCCGCCGAATTCAGCTTGTGCAATATGCAGAATCGGAATTAATGCAGATTTATGTTTTCCAGCAGGGTAGTGTTGAATGAGTTTTTCAACCCTGTCCATGCTTTCTTTACTAAACTGTATATCGTGGGTATTTGTCATTGTTAATATCTCTTAATTATGCATCGAGTTCTCCGGCGATAACATTTAAACTACTCATAGTTAAAATGGCATCACTTAATAAACCGTTAGTGATCATTTCAGGGTAAGCCTGGTAGTAGATAAAGCAAGGTCTTCTGAAGTGCAGGCGGTAAGGGGTTCTGCCACCATCGCTCACCAGATAGAAACCAAGTTCACCGTTACCACCTTCAACAGAGTGGTAGACTTCACCTTTAGGAATTGCTGTTTCTCCCATTACAATTTTGAAGTGGTAGATCAGGGCTTCCATTTTAGAATATACTTCTTCTTTGTCGGGCAGGAAAAATTCTGGCACATCGGCATGTATTGGTCCTTCCGGCATTTTATCAATTGCCTGACGGATGATGCTGATACTTTCCCACATTTCCTGGATACGTACCATAAAGCGGTCGTAGGTATCACCATTCTGACCAACTGGAATTTTAAAATCAAAATCTTCGTAGCTACTGTATGGCATTGCAACACGCACATCGTAGTCGACGCCAGCTGCTCTGAGATTCGGACCAGTAAATCCATATTCTAAAGCGCGTTCAGCGGAAATCGGACCACAGTCGATGGTACGATCCATAAAGATTCTGTTTCTTTCAATTAGTTTCTGGAATTCGCTTAAGAATTCAGGGAATTCTTTCATGAACTTATTGAGTTTTTCCCAGGCAACCGGAGAGAAGTCTCTTTCCATGCCACCGATTCTACCGATGTTAGTGGTTAGACGAGCGCCGCAAATTTCTTCAAAAATCTCGTATACCTTCTCTCTCATTTGGAAGAAGTATAAGAAGCCTGTAGTTGCGCCGGTATCCTGACCGATGATGGTAGTACAGATGACGTGGTCTGCGATTCTTGAAAGTTCCATGATGATGACACGCATGTATTGTGCGCGTTTCGGAACTTCGCAACCAATCAGTTTTTCGACAGTCATGTGCCAGCCCATATTATTGATAGGGGATGAGCAATAGTTCAGACGATCGGTGATTGGTGTGATTTGATTGTACGGGCGGTGTTCTGCCAGTTTTTCAAATGCTCTGTGAATATAACCAATGGTTGGGTCTGCTTCTACGATGATTTCACCATCCATTTTAAGGATGTTCTGAAAAATACCGTGTGTAGCAGGGTGTGTTGGTCCAAGGTTTAATATATTATAAACCTTTTCTGATTCTGATGTTGTGTTGAATTCTTCCTGTTTGTTCATGGTATAGATTATCTGCCAAACATTTTATCACTTTTGTCATCCCTTGAACCGTCTTCAAGTGGATATTCTTTTCTCATAGGGAAGTAGTTCATTTCATCCATGTTTAAGATTCTTCTTAAGTCGGGATGACCTACGAATTTGAAACCAAAGAAATCGTATTCCTGTCTTTCCATCCAGTTGGCAGTTGGCCATAGGGTGGTAATGGTAGGAACTTTCATATCCTCTTTAGACATAAAGAATTTCAGTCTGATTCTTTCGTTGGTTTCCAGTTTGTGTAACTGGTACATCATACCGAATTCCTGATCTTTATTGTCTGGATAATGCAAGCCACAAAGTGTGGTTAAGAAAGCAAAGCCAGTCTCTGAATCTGATTTCAAATATGACAGGGCATCATACAGAACAGATTTATCCAAAACAAATACTGGAAAATCATAAGACGTTTCAGAGCTGATGAAAGCATCAGCAAATTTGTTTTTTAACAGGGTTTCTAAACGTTCCTGCAGTTGCATCGTGTTATTCGATTCCATAGAGTGCCAGTTGAGCTTTATATTCAGGAGAATCTCTTCTTCTGATACTTTCAGACTTAGTTAATTCTTGAATTTTCAGGATACCATCCAGAACTTGTTCAGGACGTGGCGGGCAACCTGGGATGTACACATCAACAGGGATAATTCTGTCGATACCCTGCAGTACGCTGTAAGTATCAAAAATACCACCGCTACTGGCACAGGCACCCATGCTTAGCACCCATTTTGGTTCAGCCATTTGTTCGTATACCTGACGTAAGATTGGTCCCATTTTTTTAGAAATAGTTCCCATTACCATCAACAAATCAGCCTGACGTGGAGAGAAACTCAAACGCTCAGAACCAAATCTTGCTAAGTCGTAATGCGAAGCCATGGTAGCCATAAATTCGATACCGCAACATGAAGTAGCAAACGGCAATGGCCAAAGCGAATTAGCTCTGGCTAGTCCTACTACTTTGTCCAATGAGGTGGCGAAGAAACCTGCACCTTCTATGCCCTCCGGGCGATTTTCGGGTTTAATATCTATGCTCATTAAATTTTTTTTAATTTTAGTAAATTAACAATACAGTTAGAATAGAGTTTTAATTAGTCCCACTTAAGAGCGCCTTTTTTAACAATATACAACAGTCCGATGACCAAAAAGCCCATAAACATGAACATTTCAATCAGTCCTACCAGTCCTAGTTGTTTAAAATTAACAGCCCAAGGGTACATGAAAATGACTTCCACATCGAACAAAACAAACAGGATGGCAACCAAAAAATACTTAATAGAAAATGGTGTTCGGGCATTGCCCTGTGCTTCGATACCGCACTCGAACGATTCATTTTTTACTTCAGATTTTTTTTTCGGTCCCAGTTTGTGCGTTGCAAACATAGAAGTTACAACAAATCCAAGAGATGCCAGAAACATAAATAGTATCGGCATGTAAGTTAGAAAACTGCTCTCTGCAATTAGAAAAGACATTTTAAACGCTTAATTTTATAATTGGGAGCGAAAATACAATTTATTTAATAAAGATGCGGGGCAAAATGAATTTATTTTACAATTTTTTGAACTAGTGTTAAAATATTGTAAATCAGTAAAATAGACTGTAGGTCGCTTCTTAACGAAACTGACTCATATCAACCATAGCTTTTCAAGAATAAAAATGGGTTCTACAGGTTTGTTTTTGTGAATACAAGCTGTAAAAATTGAGGCATTCACCATCAATGCCTGATCGGCTAATCTTATAATTTGCTGATGGAAGACAATTTTCAGTCGCCCTTCTCTGCGGGTGCTTGTTTTAACCACAAACTCATCGCCACTTCTCAGAGATTTTTTGTAGTCGATTTCGGCTCTGATAACTACGGCATCATAACCATCCAAATGAAGCTGATTAAAATTAACCCCCACATCATTTAAAAATTCATGTCTGGCATGTTCCAGATAGTTCATGTAAACAGAATTATTTACAATGCCTTGTAGGTCGAGTTCGTAGTCTCTGACTTTCATGGTCAGCTCGTGTAGCATTGGCGAATTATCCATTGTATTTTGTCATGGCTTGAGAGATACCTTCCAGCATAAAACTTTTAACGGCATCAGAGGCTTTATCAATTTTTTCGTTAATCACAGGGGCCTCATCCGTTTTCCATTTGCCCAGAACGAAATCGATTTGTCTGTGTTTGTCGAACTGATTGCCTATGCCAAAGCGCAGGCGTGGGTATTGTTGCGAATTAAGTGTTTCTTCGATATTGCGCAGGCCGTTATGCCCACCGTGACTGCCTTTTGAACGCAATCGGATTGTTCCGACATCCAGCGCCAGGTCGTCTGTAATCACAAGAATATTATCGGCAGTCACTTTATGCAATTGCATGTAGTACTGAACGGCTTTACCACTGAGGTTCATAAAAGTGGTAGGTTTTACCAGCAGGAAGGTCTTGTTTTTAACGCGACCTTCAGTAATCATGGCATGCTTTTGCAGGGTAAAGCTCAGGTCTAATTCTTTAGCAATAGCGTCTATCACATCGAAGCCGATGTTGTGGCGGGTATGGTTATACTGTTCGCCAATATTTCCAAGTCCGAAAATCAGGTAATTCAATCTATTGGTTTATTTGGGGTGAGGGCTCTTCTGAGAACAAAGTTTTTACCGAGGTAAACTTTTCTCACCATTTCGTCTTCAGCTAATTCTTCGGCAGTGCCTTGTTTCAATAGTTTTCCTTCAAACAGCAGGTAAGCGCGATCGGTAATGCTAAGGGTTTCCTGAACGTTATGATCGGTAATCAGAATGCCGATATTTTTATTTTTAAGTTTGTAAACGATGGTTTGTATGTCTTCAACAGCAATGGGGTCGACACCTGCAAATGGTTCATCCAGCAGAATGAACTTAGGGTCGGTAGCCAGAGCACGGGCGATTTCGGTTCTTCTGCGTTCGCCACCACTTAATACTTTACCAAGATTTTTTCTAACGCGGTGCAATGAAAATTCGTCGAGCAAACTCTCTAGTTTTTCGGCCTGTTCGGCTTTAGTGAGTTTGGTGAGTTCGAGCACTGCTTTGATATTGTCTTCTACGCTAAGGTCGCGGTATACAGAAGCTTCCTGTGGTAAGTAACCAACGCCTTTCTGGGCCCTTTTATACATAGGGAGATTGGTGATGTCTAAATCGTCCAGAAAGATATTGCCTTCATCGGGGTGAACAAGACCGACAGTCATGTAAAAAGAGGTGGTTTTGCCGGCGCCGTTCGGACCGAGTAAACCGACGATTTCGCCCTGTTCCACGTAAATGGAAACATCATTAACGACTCTTTTTTGCTTGTACTGCTTTACTAATTTTTCTGCTCTCAGTTTCATAAAGACGGACGAATATCTCTTACTTTTAACTGTAGGTTCTTTTTGCCTTTGTATTCATTCATTTCGAGTGAATAGCAAATATCAAATGGCATGTTTTTGCTGATCAGGGGATAGAAATCGCTCATGTTAAAAGCAATACCGTCAAATTTTATACCCTTTTGAACAGCCATTAGTTTTAGGTGTTTTTCTTTGACAATCCGACTACCGGCGTCGTGCAGGTTATTGGTTCTGAATATAGGCACCATATTGCCCGGTCCGTGCGGTTTAAACTGGTCGAGTACAGCAAAAAACTTAGAGGTAATATTCTCAAAATTGAGCTCCATATCGTATTCAATTTCTGGAGTTCTAAGTTCTTCTGTTGAATTCATTGCCACTATTTCTTCAAACTTTTCTGTGAAAGCTTCGAAGGATTCTTTTTTAATAGTTAATCCAGCGGCATATTTGTGTCCACCGTATTGGATTACTAAGTCGCCGCAAGCCCCTATCGCATCATGCACATCAAAGTCTTTTATACTTCTGGCTGAGCCAGTCAGCATACCATTGACCTCGCTAAAGATGATTGTAGGTTTATAGTAAGTTTCTATTAGTCGTGAGGCCACGATACCAATGACGCCTTTATGCCATTTTTCGCTGTAAAGCACCGTGCTTTTCCTCTGACGGAGTGCTTCGCTGGCTTCAAGAATATCCATGGCTTCTTTGGTGATATCGTTGTCAATATCTTTTCTCTCGGTATTGTTTTCGATGAGGGTTTTAGCCAGATTGAGCGCGTGGTGAAAGTCTTCTTCGATTAATAGTTTAACAGAAGATTTAGCATCGGCGATACGACCAGCGGCATTGATTTTTGGACCAATTCCGAAGACGATATCCGACACTTCATATTCTTGCTTGATCTGATAACTCTGAAGCAGAGCTTGCAAACCAATACAAGGGTCTTCATTGATTTTTTTCAAACCATAATAGACCATGATGCGATTTTCGTCTCGTATTTCAACAATATCGCTACAAGTGCTCACTGCTACTAAGTCGAGGTATTTTGTCGCCTCTTCAAATGGCATATCGCAGGCTTGAGCATAGGCTTGAAGGAGTTTAAATCCGATGCCACAACCAGAGAGCTCTTTGTACGGGTAATCGCAATCTCTTCTTTTCGGATTTAGTAAAGCTACAGCATCTGGTAATTGATCGCCAGGCAAGTGGTGATCGCAAACAATAAAATCGATGTTATTGTCTTTAGCGTATTGAATCAGTTCAATAGAACGCGTGCCACAATCCAGGGCAATAATCAGATTTACGCCAGTGGAAACGGCGTAGTCTATGCCAATTTTCGAAACACCATAACCTTCCTTGTAACGGTCAGGAATATAGTATTCGATATTGGGAGTTATTTTTTTAAAGAACGAATAGACGATAGAGACAGAAGTTGTGCCATCTACATCATAATCGCCGTAAATAAGAAAACGTTCTTTGTTAGCGATAGCAGACTGGATTCTGGCAATAGCTTTATCCATATCCTTCATCAGGAAAGGATCGTATAAATCGCTTAACTGGGGTCTGAAAAATTTCTTGGCTTGCTCGTAAGTTTCAACACCGCGCTGAAGAAGGAGGGTTGCAATTGCTGGAGAAACATTAATGCGTTCCGCGAGTTGTTCAACCTTCTGATCATTAAGTTTCGGGGAAGCCGTCCAGCGATAAGCCATATTAGGCGCGAAGATAAAGAAAAAAAATGGAGTGCGAAGGAATAATATATTGACAGTGCCATCGACTTTGTAAGTGGGCGTTTTGATTGATAACTAGCCCTTTATCTTTATAAGTGTGCATAAAGGGTCATTATTTTAATTCTCCACCCTGACAGGGTGTTTTGAAATAAAATAAGTATTATTTCTAACAGCTCAATTTCAACTAAGCGCTGCTTTTACCAGGCTCTCAGTTCTTCGAGGGCCTCTATCAGACGTTTTTTAGGCAAAAAGTTCTCTTCTAAGTCTTTAGCCAATGGAACAGGTGTATCTAAGCTTGCCACACGTTTTACAGGAGCGTCCAATGCGGTGAAGCAATGTTCGCTGATCCATGCAGCTATTTCTGCGCCTATACCACCAATCATGGTATCCTCGTGCAGTACCAGGACTTTTCCGGTTTTTTCGACCGCAGTTTTAACGGTGTCTTTATCCCATGGCAGCAAGGTTTTAAGATCTACTATTTCTGCATTGATGCCGAGTTTCTGACAGGCTTCAATGGCCCAGTGCACACCCCATCCATACGTAATAATAGTAAGCTCGTCGCCGCTGGCAACAACACCTGCTTTCCCAATTTCGAGGGTATAGTAAGCATCTGGCACTTCTGCTTCTATACTTCTGTAGAGTGCTTTATGCTCGAAGTACATTACTGGATTTGGATCTTCGATCGATGCACACAATAAACCTTTGGCATCAAACGGATTGCTAGGGTATACTATTTTCAGTCCTGGTACATGAAAGAACCAAGCCTCTGTACTTTGCGAGTGAAACGGTCCGGCACCCACGCCAGCCCCTGTAGGCATTCTCACTACCACATCGGCAGCTTGTGCCCAGCGGTAATGACTTTTAGCCAGGTTATTGACAATCTGATTAAAGCCGCAGCTCACAAAATCGGAGAATTGCATTTCAACAATGGCTTTATAACCTTTAATGGCTAAACCATAGCCAGCGCCAAGTATAGATGATTCGGTGATAGGAGTATTGCGAACACGGCCCTTGCCAAACTGTTTGTAGAAGTTATCGGTAATTTTGAAAACGCCACCGTATTCGGCCACATCCTGACCCATAACAACGGTATTGTCAAATTTCTCCATCGATTGTTTCAATCCGTCAGAGATGGCATCTACCAATCGCTTTGTGCTTTTTGGTCCCTGCGCCTCAGTAATTTGTTGTTGGTACGGTGCGTAGATATCGGCAAGTTCTTCCTGGGTATCGGCCACCACTTCAGGTTCAGCAAATACTGCAGCCAGATCATCGTCCATGCCTTGTTTCAATTCGTCGTAAACTTCTTGTTTCAAGGTATCGTTCAACACACCTTCTGCAAAAAGGAAAGCTTCGTAATTGCTGATTGGGTCTTTTTTGCCCCATTCGTCAAACAGTTCTTGCGGAACATATTTGGTGCCACTGGCTTCTTCGTGACCGCGCATACGGAAGGTCATGCACTCCAGTAATACCGGACGCGGCGCTTTTCTCATGCTTTCGGTTAGTTCAGACATTTTGTGGTACACTTCCAGGATATTGTTACCATCTACCTGATAAGCCTCCATACCATAGCCGATGCCTTTATCGATGAACTGTTTGCATTTAAACTGTTCGTTGCTGGGCGTACTTAAGCCATAGCCATTATTTTCAATCAAGAATACCACTGGCAGACTCCATACAGCCGCTACGTTCATAGCTTCATGGAAATCGCCTTCGCTGGTACCACCATCACCGCTAAACACCAGGGATACTTTTTTATCGTTGTTGAGCAGGTGAGCGGTAGAGATACCGTTAGCAACACCCAGCATAGCGCCGAGGTGCGAGATCATACCCACAATGTGGTACTCGTTGGTACCGAAGTGGAAACTGCGGTCGCGACCTTTAGTAAAGCCACTTTTTTTACCTTGCCATTGAGCAAAGAGTTTTTTGAACGGAATTTTGCGACTAGTAAAAACGCCAAGATTTCTGTGCAAAGGCATGATGTATTCGTCGGGCTCGAGTGCCAGAGTAGCGCCAACAGAGATGGCTTCCTGACCGATGCCACTGAACCATTTACCGATTTTACCTTGTCTCAGTAAGATCAGCATTTTTTCTTCGATGATGCGTGGATACAGAAGTTCCTTGTATATGTTCAGCAGTTGATCGTTGCTGAGTTGTCTACGGTTAAAATTCACGCTGCAAAAGTACTACTTTTAGTAAGAAATTAAATGATTAATCGCTTTTATTTGGGCGCCTTTCCGTGCCTTATGGCTGCGCTTCGCTCCGGTAGCCTTGGCTTGCGCCTGCGGCTACTTCCCGCCGGTCATCGGGGCGCGGCATCCGTTTCAAATTTTAAGTTCTTTCAGCCATTTTTGTTCTTCATCTGTCAGTTCAGAAAGTGTAGCCACATAGGATGGATCGGGCGAATACCAGGGCATTGTAGAAAAATAGTCTTGCAGTTCTTTTGTTTTAAACACATAACCTCTGCGGGCATAGGGTAGGTTTTTAAGAAGTTTTAAGGATGATTCGTCTATTGCGAATACAGGCTGGTAAAGATGAGAGAAGACCAGTTGATGGGTCTTCATGTTAAAAGTATCAATAGATTCCCAATTGTTTTCAGCTTGAGGCCAAAGTGCATATAGAGATAATTCAGAAGTGGTTTTAAAATTGGTTTTATGAAAACTGATGGAACCTTTTTGAATATAGAAGACACTGTTTTTGCGCTGATATTCGTAGCTACTATCTTTATCCATCCTCTTGCCTTTGCCAATCAGTTGCCAATCGGTATAGGATTTAAAAAACGTTTTATCGATATACAGTGTCTGAAAATCACCCACATCTATGTTCAGGGTAAAATCATCTATTTGTTTGTTGCCCCAGCGCATGGCAGCTGTAAGCACATAATCAAGGTCATATTCGTTTTCAACTGAGCCAGCACTGGCAAAACGATAGGTATGAATGATGGTATTGAGTCCTTTTTTGAAATGCGCTTTAAAGTGGTAAACATACATATTGTCGAAGATATAATCATCTGCTGTTCCATCGTCTTTTTTTGGCCATTCAGCAGTGATGTATTTGCCATCTTTATAGTATTTATCACTATCAACTATGGCTATTTTAAAATCCTGATTCACCTCATTCATATTCACTGTAAATTCATAAATATAGGGATGTCTTCCATTGATGGGCAGACTGCCTTCTCGTTCGCCGCCAGGACTGTTAGCTTCGAACCCAACTTCCAGATCGCGGGCCTCATCAGGGTTGTACATTTCATAGTATACACAAATCAGGAAATCGCGTCCCACTTTTTTGATATTGAGGATTTCTTTTTTAACAGAAATTCTTGTTTCAACTATGGGAATTAACTGATTGCCGGAAGTGTAATACACCCCATCATTGGCATGCGCAGCAAAGACTAAAAACAACA
>JAIXYV010000028.1 GCA_027490055.1 Bacteroidota bacterium
GCTTCCCGCCATTTGCAAAGTATGTGGGACAATAATACTTTTGCTACTGCCGGTGTTTCTAACGGTAGAGGCGGAAGAATGCCAGCCGTTCAACTGAGTTACGCCATCAACAAAATTATCAATGTCTTTAATTTCGAAAGTCTGGTAGGTGCCAAGATGTTTGAATCTCAGTTTACAGACAAAGCTTTAGATGAAAACGGACAGTCGCTGGGGAATGTCGAATTCATGAATGGTTTAAAGGCATTTGTCGATTTCAATATGAAATTGTCAGCTCGCTGGCATTCAGTAAAGTGATCGTTTTAGTCTCTTTCTTTCAATAAAAAATTTGGTTTTTCTCTGAAAGCATTTTAGGTTTGCAGTCGAGTTTTGGGGTGCATGCCTTTGTGCAATCGCTGAGAAATACCCACATTACCCGGACAAGAGTAATATCTGCGACGGGGAAAACAACAAGTCTGTACTTTTTGTATGGCAAGCTGCTCCAAAACTATTTTAAATCATTATGAAAAAAATAGTTTGCTTAAGCGCCATCTTCCTATTTGGAATTTTATTCACCTCTTTGTTCGCACAGAAACCGCCACGCGTATCTTTAAAGATTACTGTACTTGATATCGATTCAACTCCTGTTCAATCGTACTCCGGAACCTTAAGTTATGCAGCAGGTTTATACACGATTCGTTTTGACGGCGAAGTAGTGGTTGCTCCACGTGCGAATTATGGTCTTACTATCAATGCACCTTTCTGTAAGCCATATGTCACTGGCATTAATCTGTACAACGATACCGAAATAGTGGTTAAGCCCGAGCGTATTATCAGTCAGCAGGCCTCTAGTGTTGTTATCACAGTGATTGCTAAAGAAAAATCTGGCTTTGCTTTAAGTAATATTAAGGCCGCAGAATTGAAAAAGAACAATCTGGGCCAGGATTTCACTTACCTGATCGGTAATACACCTTCTGCGGTAACAACCTCTGATGCCGGAACAGGTGTTGGTTATACCGGTATTCGAATTCGTGGTAGCGATGCCACACGTATCAGTGTAACTGTTAATGGAATTCCCATCAATGATGCCGAGTCGCATGGTGTTTACTGGGTGAATATGCCAGATCTGGCGTCCTCTACTTCGCAAGTGCAAATTCAGAGAGGTGTTGGAACCAGTACCATAGGCACAGGCGCTTTTGGTGCCAATATTAATATCATCAATAACGAACTGAAAGAAGAACCTTATCTCAACTTGCAACAATCTTTTGGGTCTTTTAATACGTCTAAAAGTACTCTGATGTTTGGAACTGGCAAACTCAACAATTTTAATTTTGAAGGTCGACTTTCTAAAATTGTTAGCGATGGCTATATCGATAGAGCAAGTAGTGATCTGCAATCTTATCAGTTAGCCCTCAACTATAAAAAGGGTAACTTTAGTCTTAATGCCATAAGTTTTGGCGGTAAAGAAAAAACCTATCAGTCGTGGTACGGCACTCCTGAAAGCCGGGTAAACAACGATGACTCTGCCATGCGGGCCTATGCCGACAGGAATTATCTGAGTGAAGCTCAAAAACAAAATCTGCTCAATAGCGGTCGAACCTATAACTTTTATACCTACCCGAATCAAACCGATAATTACTGGCAAAACCATTACCAATTGCATATGAGCAAAGTACTTAATAAGTATACCGTCTTGAGAACGGCCTTCTTTGCCACAACTGGTAAAGGCTTTTACGAAGAATTTAAAGAGGGTGCTTCTTTTGCCAGTTACAGAGTGTCTGATTTTTATAACGGGACAGATACAATACGGAATACCGACCTGGTAAGACAGAGATGGCTGGATAATATATTGTATGGTAATTACTCCTCTGTTAATTATTCACGCAGATATTTCGATTTCACTGCTGGTATTAGTTACAATGCATACAATGGTAAACATTTCGGTAAAGTAATATGGGCCGATATCGCTCAGCCATTTGGAAAAGACAGACAATACTACGATTCGAAAAGTAATAAGCAGGAACTAAATGCTTATATAAAGGCACATTATATATTAAAGAAGAAAACACAAATCAATGTTGAATTACAAAACAGATACCTTACCTATAATAGTAAAGGTATAGATAATGACGGAACGGTAATCGATTTTGATGTGCAGTATAATTTCTTCAATCCTAAAGTGGGACTGTCACATTCTATTAATAAATACAATACTGTATACAGTAGCTATAGCATTGGTAACCGCGAACCAGTGCGCACCGACTTTATTGACAATCCTGTAAACAGCATTCCTAAATCAGAAAATTTAAAAGATCTTGAACTGGGCTATATATATAGAAGAAAAGATAAGATGTTCCAGGTTAACCTATATAATATGTTATACAAAAATCAACTGGTGGTAACAGGCGAACTAAACGATGTTGGAAATGCTTTGAAAAAAAAAAAAAAAAATAGTTTCAGAAGGGGAGTAGAGTTAATAATGATTTACCCTCTGATGGATAAGTTACTATTGGATGCTAATATGACCATCAGCAGCAACAAGATTAAAAACTTCGAGGATGTCTATTTTAATTACGATATCGGACAGTATATTAAAGAGGTATATGCCAGCAGTGATATTGCCTTTTCTCCTAATCTGATAGGCTATGTTGGTTTCATTGATAAACATATCAAGCATACTGAGATCGGTATTAACCTGAAATACGTCGGAAAACAGTATCTGGATAATACCTCAAATGAAGGTAGAAAACTAAATCCATTTACCACTTTAAATGTGCTAATAAACAGGCAGTTTAAGTATAGAAATGGCTCCAGTATAGTAATTAAAGGGGCTGCCAATAACCTACTTGGTATTTTTTACTCAAATAACGGTTATACTTATAAATATGTCTCTTCCGGAACTTTGACGCAAGAAAATTTTTATTATCCTCAAAGCGGAAAAAATTTCGTTCTCGGGCTAGAATTTTTGTTTTTGTAATGTTTAATAAAAAATCGGTATTGTTAAACAATAGTTTTTTAAACGCTTACTAAGCACTTGTCAAAAGTGATTTTTTATTCCTGATAATGAGGTAGTTACAAGAAAAAAACAGAAAATTTTCATTTTTTTTAAAATTGTTTGCATTGTTAGAGTTGGTCTCTAACTTTGATTTAATCAACAAAAAAAAGGAATGAAATTCTCATTTTTCAAATTACCGTTTTTAGCTTTTTTACTGCTTTTGAGTAAAAAAACTTATAGCTGCGGAGTCACTCCGAATTTCAGTTATAACACAACACATACATGTGGTTTACCATATATTGTGAAAGCAACAAACACTTCTTCTGGTAATGGCAACAATTTAGCAAAGTATTGGTGGAAAGTTAATGGCAAGATGGTATCTGATACCATTATTGGCAGAGACTCTATTCAGTTATTGTTAAAATCAGTTGGCAATCACAAATTGAAGTTATTTGTTAAAGATACTTCTTCTTGTATTGATTCAACTTCACAGGTAACCATAACTGTGTCTTCTAATGCTAAAACCATTAAAGATCAGAATTACAATTATACTTTAAGTCCGGTTTGGATGAACTGCTTACAGTTTATCAATGACCCTGACAGTTTTAGAATTGACATCGAATCTAACGATACCATGAACAATTTGAAAATTTTCTGGGGAGATGGTTCATCTGATGTTTCTGGTAATACTTTGTTGCCAAACATCAAAAAGACCCACCTGTACAATTCACTTGGTGTATTCACTGTAAAAATTGTTACAACTAACGGTTCATGTATCGATACTGTTTACGGTACAGTATACAATCAACGTCAGCCAACTGCCGGTATCGTTGGTCCAACTTCAGGTTCAAACAGAGGTTGTGTGCCTCACACTTTAAGAATCGTAAACAATTCTTACAACATTTCTAATAATACCTATTTTATCATCGACTGGGGTAATGGCGATATGCAAACCATGCCATTCAACACCTATAAAGATACCATGTATCACACTTATAGAAAAGGTGTTTGTTCTGGTGTAATTAAAATTACTGCATCTAACGTATGTGGTAGCTCTTTCACTACCTGGAATCCAATCGACATCAGCGAAAAAGATAAAGCTCAGTGGGCAGTTACTAAAACTTGTAACCCAACTCAGAACCATGTGTTCCAGAATACATCAGTAGATAAATACTGTTTAACCCCTGATATCAAAGAATTCTACTGGGACTTTGGTGATAATACCAACTCAGGATGGATCAATAGCAAAGCCGCTCAATACCACAAATACAAAACAGAAGGTGATTACATCGTTACCCTGATCGCTAAAACCGCTTGCGGTAACGATACCTTCCGTGACAGAGTAAGTGTGTATTACAATCCTACTGCTGCATTTAAATTCTCTAACCCAAGAGGCTGCAAACCTTTAAGCGTAACAGTAACTGATACTTCTAAAGGCAGAGGCTTAACCAGATTATGGACTGTAGTTGAAGGTTCTAATACATACACTTACACCGATTCTATTTTAAATTACACTTTCACAGTTCCTGGTAACAATACCATCACCCTGAAAGTTACTAACCTTTGCGGTAGCAATACACTGACCCGCAATTTCAGAGTAAATGATAAGCCAAAAGCTGCATTTGCAACGATCAATGGTACTTGTGTGCCAATGACTGTTAACTACAATAACACAACAGCCTCTAGCTTCACAAACCCAAGTTACAAATGGGAGTTTGGCGATGGAACAACTTCTACTGCTAAAAATCCAGCGTCTAAAGTTTATAGCACACCTGGTAACTACACTGTAAAATTAATCGTGGCTGATAGCTGTGGTGTTGATACCTTCACACAGACTTTCACTGCCTATGGTTTACCAGTTGCTATTCTTAGTGGTGATACAGTAGGTTGTACTTTTGATTCATTAAAACTGAATAACCAGTCAACTAACTCTACTACTTATAACTGGAGCTTTGGCGATAACCAAACTGCTACTACCTCAAGTCTGGGTATCTACAAACATGTTTATATCACCACTGGTGCTTTCCAGGTGAGATTAATCGCTGGTACAGGTGCTGGTTGTAAAGATACTGCTTACCATAACCTTTACATTAAGCCAGGTGCTAAAGCACAGTTCTCTGTCAACAAAAATTTCGGATGTAACCCTACAACATTCAAATTTACTAACTCATCTTTCTACGCTAAAGATTACAAATGGTATGCTAACGGTAAATTAGTCTCTACTGCTGCTACTGCTAACGATACTATCATCTATACTGATTCAACTATCGTTAGAATGAAACTAATCGTTACCAGTAACTCTTCTTGCCAGGGCGATTCAATGGAAAGAACTTTCTTTACTGCTAAAAATCCTAAATCAATTGTTAACGCGCTTGATTCTGGTTGCGGTCCCCTGAAAGTTACTTTTGCTAATAACTCTACCAATGCTGTTTCATACAACTGGAACCTAGGCAATGGCAATAGCTCTACTGTTAAAAATCCAGTTTCAATCTATCAGCAAGCCTATACCAAAGATACGGTTTACAGAGTGAAACTAAATGTCACTAACTGGTTAGGTTGCAAAGACAGCTCTTACGGTTTTGTTCGCGTATTCCCTTCACCAAAAAGTACATTTGAATTAGATAAAATCGAAGGTTGCGGTCCGCTTACTATCACCGTTACCAATAACTCATATACTAATAATAACAAACCTGCAAGCACATTGACTCACCAATGGCGTCTTGGTGATGGTACTTCATCTTCTGATGTTAACCCAGTACACACCTATTATGCCAGCAACTATCAGGATACTTTCTATTCTATCAAGTTAAAAGTAATTACTGTTAATGGTTGTGCTAACTCAAGTGTTCAAACCATTCAGGTTTTCCCAAATCCAACTGCTCAATTTACACCAGATAAAGTGGCCGGCTGCGGCATCCTTCCAGTGAAGTTCACCAATTCCTCAACTCCAAAAGACACAGGCAACATCGACATGATGAGCTTCGATTGGACTTCAGGTAATGGTGTAACTTCGACTGCGAAAGATTTCACTGCTAATTACGCCGCTTCAGTTTACTCAGATACAGTTTATACTGCTACTCTGATTGGAACCAGCGAACATGGCTGTAAAGACACCAATACTTTCAATATCACTGTTCACCCACAACCACATGCTCAGTTTATTACCAATGTGACTAATGGTTGTACACCACTAAAAGTTAAAACCACTAACCAGTCTTTCTCAAAAGATGGTGGTGCTCTTAACCATGGCTGGAACTTCGGTAATGGCTATCAGGCTATCGTAAAAGAAGATTCAACTGTGTTAATCAATAATAGCAATGCAGACATGAAATTTACAATCAACTACCAGGCTACAAGTCAGTACGGTTGTAAAGATTCTGCCAGCACTGAAATTACTGTTCGTCCGAAGCCGGTTGCCAAACTAAAAGTGTCAACCAACAAAGCTTGTGCTCCTGTTGTATTAACTGTTAACGATAACTCTATCAATGCAGCTTCTTATATCTGGGGTGAAGGTTCTAAATCTTATGTTGGTGGAACTTCAACTACCATGTTGCTTCAAGGTCAGAACCTTTTCGATTCACTTTACATCATCAAACATGCTGTTACTTCTGTATACGGTTGTGTGAGTGATACTGCCTACGAACAAGTGATCGCTATGGGTAAACCTCAAGCAGTTTTTGCAGCAGCTAAAGATTCTGCCTGTGCCAGAGAAAGTGTTCAATTCATCAATACCTCTTTAGGTGGTTACAGATACATTTGGAGATTTGGTGATAACACCACTTCTAATCAAGTTAATCCTAAACACAAATATGTTGTTAATGCCCTTACCGGCAGAGATTCAGCTTACAAAGTAAGTCTTGAAGTTAGTTCTGTTGCCGGTTGCAAAGACACTACTAAAAATCCTGTCTACCTGGTTAACAGACCAGTTGATAAAATTGTATTAGATAAACAAACTGGTTGCACCGACCTTGAAATTACTATGGGTCACGCTTCTAAAGCTTTCAAAACCTTGTTCTGGGATTTTGGAGATAACTCTAGCTACTCTACTGAAGATACCGTTAAACACACGTATGTAAACCCAATGGGTAACTTAACCATGCAGCCTAAAATTGCCCTTTACAGACAGCGTTTCAACTGTATGGATACTGCAACTACTATGGTGTATGTTTATCCAAAACCTGTGTCTAATTTCAGTACCCAAAGAAATGATCCTTGTGATGCTGGTAACTACCAGTTCATCAATAAGTCTAAAAATAATGTTAGCAACGAATGGTTATTTAATGATGGTTCAGTTGTTAATGTATCCAGCTTCTCAACCATCCTGCCTGCCTCTAAAGAAAAAGATACCTTCTACAGCGTGGCGCTTTACGTTAAAAACAACTACCAGTGCGTAGATAGCAGCAGACAGGTTATTAAAGTAAAACCTAAAATGAACATCGAGTTTACTAAAACTCCAAGCATCATTTGTCAGAAAGGTATTGTTAACTTTACTAACAGATCAACCGGTGCTGTTCGTTACTTCTGGAAATTTGGCGACGGTGGTTTGTCAAACGAGGTTAACCCTTCTTATGTTTACAACCAATACGGTACCTACAAAATCCAATTGTATGGTTATGATAAAGATGGTTGCGTAGACAGTGCCAACTATAGCGAAATCTTTAAAGTGTTAGAAAAGCCTAAAGCTGATTTTACCTTCTTGCCAGCAATGCCTAAACTGCCTAATGCTATTGTTAATTTCATTGGCAAACCATTAATCACTACTGCTAATGTAAGCGACTTAACTTACGAGTGGAATTTTGGTGATGGTAGTTTCCCAACCAATAACAAAGGTCAGAAAGATCCTTCTCATACCTACACTAAATCTGGTAATGTTGAAGTAACTATGACTGTGTGGAATAAAGGTTGCAGCGATGTGGCTAAACGTCCGATCTATATCGAAGATCCAAAACCGGTTATTAGCTTCTCTGCTGATACCACTGTTGGATGTGCTGCTCTTAAAGTGAGATTCAAAAACTTTACTACCAACGCCTATGCTTACAGATGGGTTTGGGGTGATGGTACTCCAGATTCTTACGAAAAAGAACCTGTTCATACATTCGAATTCTCTGGTAAATGGGATGTTACCCTGATCGCTACCGGTACAGGTGGAACTACTACTTACACCATTCCTTACATGGTAACTGTTTACCCTCGTCCGGATGCTGATTTCTTCACAAACAAAAGATTCCTTAACCTGCCAAACGCAGTATTCGGAATGGTGAACATGAGTAACAATGCAATTAAATACAACTGGTATATTTACGATACTTTCAACAATGTGATCGATGCCTCTACTTTAAGAGACCCATCTTTCCTGATCAATGAAGAAGGTAAATTTGATGTGAAACTGATCGCTACCAATTCTTATGGTTGCACAGACACAATGATGAAAAATAACTATATCGGTACTTTCAAAGAAGGTTATGTGTACTTACCATCTGCCTTCTCTCCAAATAGTAACGGTAAGAATGACGACTTCAAACCATCTCTCTATAATGTTATTCCTGATCAATACGTGTTCAGAATCTTTAACAGATGGGGCGAATTAGTCTTCGAAACCACAGACATGACTGAGGCATGGGACGGTACCCACGATGGTATCGCATGCGAACAGGAAGTCTATGTATGGGCTGTCAGCGGCTTGTTTATTAATGGCGATAACTTCGCATTAAGAGGCACCGTGACACTGCTCAAATAAACCACGAACAGTTCTTAGTTTCATATTTTTTTTGTTGATGAACCCATTTCCCCGCAGCATTTTGCTGCGGGAAGGTGGGTTTTATTTTTGGTAAAATTTTTTAGAGTATTAATCCTCTAAAACACCAAACTTGCCTTTGTTCATGTCTTCAAAGGCCTGAATTAATTCTTCTCTGGTATTCATTACAAATGGTCCGTATGCCGCAATGGGCTCTTTTATCGGCTCGCCACTCAATACCAATACAATGGCATCTTGATTGGCCTCTATCGTAAATGTCTCGCCTTCGTTTTTAAACAATGCTATTTGATCGGTGCCTACTTTCTCGCCGTTGATTAGCGCTTGTCCCTCAACCACCAATGCCAGTGTATTGTATGAGGCCGGAAAGCTGAATTCGGCTTTGCCTCCGGATGTCAATTTGGCATTCATCATGTTCACCGGCGTAAACGTACTGGCCGGTCCCTTCACTGTCTGATACGTTCCTGCAATCACTTCCACAAAACCATGACCTTCTCCCAGCTCAAATCTGCCCATCTTGCTGTTCTCAATAGCCTGGTATTTCGGCGTAGACAATTTGTCTTTGGCAGGTAAGTTCACCCACAATTGTACCATCTGGAATTCGCCGCCCTGTCGACTGAACTCCTGCTCATGGTATTCTTTATGCAAAACGCCATAAGCAGCGGTCATCCATTGTACATCACCTTCGCTAATAATACCGCTGTTGCCTGCACTGTCGTGGTGCGCAACCTTGCCTTTGTAGGCAATTGTGACGGTTTCAAATCCACGGTGAGGGTGCACACCAACACCTCTTGGCGTTTCCTTCGGAGGAAAATTAATGCGCGAATTATAGTCCATCATGATAAACGGACTCATGCGTTCCATGCTCATTCTATGATGACCAGGGATAAAGTTATGTACTCTGAAACCGTCGCCAACCATATGCGGTGCTGGTGGCGAAATAATCGATTCGATGGCTTTTGTTGTCATATTGTTGAAATTGTACCACAAAGATACTTTGACAAACTAAGGCCAGTCCTTAATCTATATTAAGAAATATTCTTGAAGAAGTTTAAGCCTTCGGCAAATCCTGTAAATCTGGAAAGTGCTTTTTTAATTCATCGTGCACATACTGACCCATAGTGCCGAGCTTCATCTTTGGAATAATCAAAGCCGATATGGCCGAATTGTACAGGAAGTAATGGTCGACCGTCTGCTCAATTTTATTAAAAGCATTCCATTTCATAAAACCACTTGAATTGGGTTTCTCTACATGAATGCCATCATCTTCTATTTTTATTTTATGGGTGCCCAGAATACTGCTGTTGTCGCCCGAATTTAACACTTTTAAAAAACGCTTTTCGGCATTCTTCTTTAAACGTTTCGGAATAAAAATTAACCAGAGTATTGATAGTATGACTGCCACAGTTATAACAGCCACACTCATTTGTTTTAAATATAAATCTTTAAGGATTAAAACCACAAAGGTTAATGGTAACATCAGTTTCATAAATAAGAAATACTGTTTGTATTGCTTAGAATGACTGATGTGGTGGGAGTGAAGTGCCATCCAGTCTGACATCTCAAATTCGTAAGCTAGCTCAGGGTGTTGTTCGTTTACCATATTTTCCAGAAAGGTTTCTTTTTTATTATAATGTTTGGGGTGCTGCGTTCCTGATGCTGCTGTCTCAATCGCTCCAGTTCTGCTTCGTCGTATTGTTCGCCTTCGTCGCCTCTTAACTGAGCACCAAGTTCATTGGCTAATTCTAACCATAAACTCAAACAATGATCTTCAGTCCATTTAGTGCTTATTTCGCCTCTGAAATAATGCAGCCATGGGGCATTGTTGTTTACAATTGCCGGGTAGCTATTCCAGTAACAATAGTCTTTTTTATCACCTAAGTCGCTCTTGTCTGCCGACTCCCAAGAGAGTTCGGGTCGACTTTCTACAAGCTTTACAAATTCTTCGTAAGAGATGCTGCTCTCTTCCTCGTAATCCTCGTAATCCTTTTTTCTGATGATATGTACTTCGTATCCCATAAGTATGCTGCGAAATTAAGGAATGATTGTCATTTTACTAATCCAATATTTTCAGGCTCGTTGCGCTCTTCAATTTCATTATCTTTGCACACTTGCTAAAAATTTATCACTCATATAAAGATCTGGTGTGGAGTATTTCTAAACTCGCATTCCCAATTACCATCGGACAACTCGGACTCATTTTGATGGGTTTTGCAGATGTGGTTATGTTGGGTAATTATAAAACTTTGGACATGAGCGCTGCTGGTTTTGGCAATGCCATATTCTTCCTTTTCATGCTCCTGGGGGTCGGAACCATGTATGCCGTTAGCACCATCACCTCTATTGCCGATGGCGAAGAGCGCCCTCAGCAAGCAATTCCCATTTTCTTTTCCTCCATTAAAGTGGCGTTTTTCCTGAGTGTTGTTTTGATGGCCGTTAATATTGGCTTGTACTACAATCTGTCTATCTTTAAACAATCGCCTGAATTGACAAAATTAGGTGCCGAGTATATCTGGATCGTTAATTTTTCTGTGCCTGCTCTCATGTTTTTTAATTGTGGTAAGCAACTACTCGATGGTCTGGGTAAAACTCAGATCTCTATGTACGTGACCTTTTTTGGTTTACTGCTTAATGTGCTTTTAAACTATCTGTTGATCTTTGGTAAATGGGGCTTTGATGAAATGGGTCTGGCTGGTGCAGCATGGGCAACTGTTATTTCAAGAGTCGCAATGGCTGTCATAATGATGATCTGGGCCTGGTGGCATCCTTTGATGAATGACCTGAAAACACGTAGCATTGAACAAATGTCTTACTTTAAAGAAATTCTCAAAATCGGTATTCCGGTTGGATTTACTTTTTTCTTTGAAATAGCGGCATTCTCTATCGCACTTGTGTTTGCTGGAATGCTTTCGAATGTCCATTCTGCGGCGCATCAAATCGCCATCAATCTGGCCTCCGTCACCTATATGTTTGTTACAGGGATCTCTGCCGCTGGTAATATTATCGTCGGGAACCACTATGGCGCCAATGATGCTGTGGGTATCAGACGCTCTGGGTTTGCCGCAATCATCATCACCATTCATATCGAAATTGTTTTTGCTCTGGTGTTCTTCATCTTTTATAAAGAACTTCCTGCTATCTATACCAACGATCCGGAATTGTTACTTATAACGCCTCCATTGATACTTCTGGCTGCTGTTTTTCAGATGAGCGATGGTCTGCAAGCGGTAGGAGCTGGTGTGCTTAGAGGTATTAAAGATACACGCATCACGGGTATCATCGCCTTTGTATGCTATTGGCTTATTATGATTCCCGGGGCATATTATCTCTGTTTTTACACCAATATGGGCATCAATGGGATCTGGCTGGCTTTTGTCATCGGATTAACACTGGCAGCCGTTTTTCTGCTGTACCGTTTTAATAAAATGAGTAAGCCTGAAAATATCCATTTCGAACATCTGGGTCATTTTGATGAGCACCCAAAAACGGCTGATAACTAAGTCTGTTTTATTTTTAGACCTGGATTTGTATCTTTGACACTCACATGAAAAACTACTTTTTGTTTTTACTTCTTCTGGTTTGTTATACTTCTGTTGACGCTCAGCTTTCTAATCCTGCTATTTCATTTTCTGTAGAACCGGGTGTGGGTAACAGAGGTATGAATTTTAAAAGCAAAGTGCCAAAGGCCTATAAAGATTCTATCAATAAAGCAGATATCTGGCGACAGTCTCTAAGCGCTTCTGCAATGTTGTCTTACAATACCTCGAGATACAGTAGAATATTTACTGGTATTCAGTTTCTAAATTTTGGATTTACCAGAATGCGCTACAATCTGAAGTTTATGGACACCATTCACCCGGACATTGGGATTGTTAACGACTTGTCGCAAACCGGCAGCAATGATGTGGCCTATATCTACCGTTATCAATACCTGGCATTTCCGTTTATGTTTTCTTCTAAACTCAGGGTCAAAAAACTAAAATCCAGTTCCCTGCATTTTATGATGGGTGGCTCGCTTGCCGTGCTCCTTAATCACGATATCAAAACTAAACTCATTGGATTTTCTGCTAAAGGTCAGAAAGAATTCAAACTCAAAGACAAGGAAAATGAAGCGGGACTCTTTAATGCGAATATTCAGTTCGGTTTGCGACTGGAGAATCCAATCATAGATAAGAATACGTTCATTTTTGTTCAGCCTGATATCTATCTGCCGATTCTCAAAGCTAATTACAGCGATGAGAAAGCTCAGCTGTATCACTTCGGATTGCAAATAGGGATTATGTATAACCTGGATAAAGATAAAGCCTGATGAGAGTCGTTATTCAAAGAGTCAGCTCGGCCTCTGTGGCTATAGATGGCGCCTATGTGTCTGAAATAGGGCAGGGCTTCATGATTTTACTTGGAATAGAAACCTCAGACGATACGAATGATGCTGATTGGCTGATTGGAAAAATTGCTCAGATGAGGGTGTTCAGCGACCAGGATGGGAAGATGAATTTAAGTATTCAGGATATTAAAGGCAGTTTTCTGGTGGTGTCGCAGTTTACCTTGCACGCCCTCACCGCTAAAGGCAACCGACCGTCGTTTATAAAGGCGGCGCGACCAGAGCAAGCGATTCCTTTGTACGACTATTTTGTCAAACACTTGCATCAAACCAGTGGGCTGACCGTTAAAACGGGGCAGTTTGGTGCCGATATGCAAGTAGGACTGGTGAATGACGGTCCCGTTACCATTCTTATCGACTCTAAACAACGCGATTAGTAATGTCTGTCGAATACTTGTCCATTTTACCTTACAAAGTTAACTATAACTAATTTCTATTTACTATCTTCGCGCCCGAATTTATGATGATTCAAGTATTAAAATCGAAAATCCACAATGTCAGAATCTCTTTCACTGAGCTGAACTATATTGGTAGTATAACTATCGACGAAGATCTGCTGGATGCCGCCAATATGATTGAAAATGAAAAGGTGCTGATCGTTAACAACAACAATGGTGAACGTTTTGAAACCTATATTATAAAAGGAGAAAGAGGTAGTGGAATGGTAGGCTTAAATGGTGCCGCCGCCCGTCGTGGTATGATTGGTGATGAATTAATTATTATCAGCTTTGCCAGCATGGATTTCGAAGAAGCTAAGTCGCACAAGCCCTGGCTGGTCTTCCCCAACAAATTTAATAAACTCTGATTTTGAATAAAAAGGAAATCATCAAGTACCTGATTTTTGCCGCCATTGGTGTGCTGGTCGTGTATTCTATCCAGAAAGGACTCACTTTTGATGATTTGCTTAAGAATCTGAAAGAGGCGAAAATTCACTTTGTCATACTCTCAACATTGGTTGGTGTGCTGGCTGTTCTTTTTAGAGCCCTTCGTTGGCAGCTGCTCCTCAAACCCCTGGGATATGAAACACGCCTGGATAACGCCTATCACGCCACCATGAGTGGTTATCTGATCAATCTGGGTATTCCTCGTTCTGGTGAAGTTGCCAGATGTGCCCTGTTCTCTAAAACCGACAAAGTACCTGTGAATGTTCTGGTGGGTACCGTTCTCAGCGAACGCGTTCTGGATCTGGTGATGTTAATGATCGTTGTTTTCTCGGCCGTTTTTATGCAGTTCGATTTGCTGTATGGTTATGTCTACGACAATGTCCTGGTGAAACTTCAGAATAATTCTTTAGTGCTAATCATAGCAGTGCTGGTTTTACTCGCTGGTTTAATCGTAGCCTTTAAAGCAAAATCACTGTTCAGTGCCGATACTAAAATCGGTAAAATGTTCCTGGGTTTCTTTGATGGCATAAAGAGCATTTTCTCACTAAAACAACCAGTTTTATTTATACTATATACCATCGGTATCTGGCTCTGCTACTGGATGATGACCTATTTTATCCTGATGGCATTCGATTATACCGAAGCGCTTGGGTTGTCAGGTGGTCTGTCTGCCCTGGTATTCAGTAGTATCGGGGTGATTATTCCTGCTCCTGCTGGCTCTGCAACCATCTACAGTATTTATATCGGTCTCAACCAAATCTATAATTTAAGTATAGATCAGGCAAAGGCTATCGGTATCGTGATGTTCTCAAGTAATATCCTCATGATCATTCTTGCCGGTACAATCTCTTATGTTATTCTGGCTAAACGAACCAAAGCATAAATGAGTAAACACAGTTCCATTAACGATAAAATTGTATCTCTTTCTCAATTGCTTGAAAAGATCCATTCTGATAAACAAAACGGCAAAAAAGTCGTTTTTACCAATGGTTGTTTTGATATTCTTCACAAGGGGCATGTCGATTATCTGGCAAAAGCCGCTGATAAAGGCGATGTGCTGATAGTGGCGGTCAATACCGATGACTCGGTGAAGCGTTTGGGTAAATCGCCTTCTCGTCCGATTCAGGATCAGGAGGCACGAGCCTATCTGATTGCAGCGCTGGAAAGCGTAAGTTACGTGACCTTGTTTAACGAAGATACCCCAAAGGAATTAATAGATGCCATCGTGCCTGATGTACTGGTCAAAGGGTCTGATTATAAACCTGAAGCCATTGTAGGCTACGATACAGTAATAAAAAATGGTGGAACGGTTGAAACCATCGATTTCATTGAAGGTTACTCGACAACCGCTATCGAGAAAAAAATAAAAGCCTCTTAAAAACGGACACTCAGTCCGCCTTGTATCAAAGATTTAGCGGGACCGAATTCTGCATACACGCCAATATTTTCGGTTAAGAAATAACGCATTCCAATAGTGGTTTCGAAGCCAATCTTGCTGAGGTTCGGCAGCTTTATGCTGGGCGTAAAAGCAGAATACTGCGACGATACATTGAGTTTGCCAAATCGCAATCCTAAACCCATACCCATATAAACATCAAGGTCTTTGTTCTTCTCTGGATTGATAAAATGCAAATTGCAACGAACGTTGAAAGCTGTGTTGTTGCTCTTGATGTCAATATTGTTAGGAAGAATGATGCCATTAACGGTATCCAGCACATCTTCGGTATATGAAACATGATAACTCATGTTGTTAATATTAAGTCCTAAACTTAAAAACGAACTGATGCGATTTTCGTATTTAATGTGATACGGACCTTTGCCATCAACATTGAAATTCCTTTTAGAATCATATATATTGAAGAATGCTACTGGTAAGTTCGGGAAACCAGCACCAAGACTTAAGGTGTGCTTTAATGGGGTATCCGACTGGGCGCTTAATGAGCCTGCTGCCAGTACTAAAATTAAGAGTGAATAAAATGGTTTGATTGACATAATTAAAATTCTGTGTTAAACTCGATGCGTTTTCCATTACCAAAGTCAATAATCTTGCCATTGTCAAATGCCAGATGTCCATTGATGAAAGTCTTGTCAATACTATACTTGAAGGTGTGGTTTTCAAACGGACTCCAGCCACATTTATACAATAAATTGTCTTTAGTCACCTTATAGTCTTTTTTCTTTACCAATACCAGATCGGCATAATATCCTTCTCTCACATACCCACGATCTTTAACTCTGAATAGGATGGCCGGATTATGACACATTTTCTGAACCAGCATTTCTAAACTGATTTTCCCCTGAGCGTAAAAATCAAACATGGCCTGAATGCTGTGTTGTACAAGCGGTCCCCCGGAAGGTGCGCGTGAGTATGGCTCTTCTTTTTCTTCGATGGTATGCGGTGCATGGTCGGTAGCAATAACGTCAATGCGACCTTCAATAAGGGCTTTCCAGATGCCTTCTCTGTCACTCACAGATTTAATGGCTGGGTTCCATTTAATCCAGTTGCCTTTTTCAGCATAATCTTCGTTGCTAAACCAAAGATGGTGGATGCAGGCCTCTGCAGTAATGCGCTTGTCCTCTAATGGTTTAATATCAAATAAAGCCGTTTCTTTGGCGGTCGAAATATGCAGAACGTGCAGACGGGTATTGTGTTTTTTTGCTAACTCAACCGCCATGCTGCTGCTTAAATAACAAGCTTCTTCGTTTCTTATTTTATCGTGGAAAGTAGCATTCAGACTATCGCCATATTCTGCTATGTATTGATTGAAATTTCTTACAACAGTATCCTCATCTTCGCAATGTGTAGCAATAAGTAATGGAGAATTAGCAAAAACGTGCTCTAAAATTTTAGGGTCATCTACCAGCATATTGCCAGTACTGCTGCCCATAAAAATTTTAATACCACAAACATGCTTGCCATCGGTGCGCATTACCTCGTCGTAGTTGTTATTGGTGGTACCCATAAAGAATGAGTAATTGGCCAGTGAACCTTTAGAAGCAATATCGTATTTGTCTTGTAACAAAGCCTGAGTGGTTGCCTGAGGCTTAGTATTTGGCATTTCAAAAAAACTGGTAACGCCGCCCGCTACAGCCGCTCTGCTTTCAGTGAATATATTGCCCTTTTGTGTCAGGCCGGGTTCTCTGAAATGCACCTGATCATCTATCGCGCCAGGCATCAGATAAGCGCCTTCTGCATCAATAATCGTGGCATTCTTAAGAGAGATAGAAGAATCAATGCGCTCGATGCGTTCGTCTTTAATTAAAACATCTGTCTGTATAATTTCACCTTCATTAATTAATGAAGCATTCTTAATAAGATACGATTTCATTACCGCAAAGGTAAGTGATATAATAGTTAAAAGTAAAGTGAATTAGACCGGCGAACCTGCGTTTTTATATTTAGCAATCCTAAACTATCTTCGCAGTCTCAAAATGAATCAGGAAGAATTATTTAAAAACATCATTTCCCATAGCAAAGAGTATGGGTTCATATTCCAGTCGAGCGAAATTTATGACGGACTTAGTGCCGTTTACGATTACGGTCAGATGGGCGCCGAATTGAAAAAAAATCTGAGAGAATTCTGGTGGAAAAGTATGGTGCAAATGCATCAGAACATTGTCGGAATTGACTCTGCGATTTTCATGCACCCAACCACCTGGAAAGCCAGTGGTCACGTTGATGCTTTTAACGATCCTCTTATTGACAACAAAGACAGCAAGAAGCGCTACAGAGCAGATGTGCTGATCGAAGACCATATCGCTAAAATTTTAGCAAAAGCAGATAAAGAAGTTGAAAAGGCTGCCAAGAAATTTGGCGAAACATTTGACGAAGCACTCTACCGCCAAACCAATGGCAGGGTTGTAGAATACACCTCTAAAGCGGCTGAAATAGAAAACAGATTCAAAACAGCACTCGAAAATAATCAGTTAGAGGAGGTTAGAAATATTATTATCGACTGTGAAATAGTTTGCCCGATTTCAGGTACCAAGAACTGGACTGAGGTTAGACAGTTTAACCTGATGTTCTCCACTCAAATGGGATCTGTGAGCGAAGATGCTGGTACCATTTACCTGCGTCCTGAAACAGCACAAGGAATTTTTGTTAACTTCCTAAATGTTCAGAAAACCGGTAGAATGAAAATTCCTTTTGGTATTGCGCAAACCGGTAAAGCCTTCAGAAACGAGATTGTTGCTCGTCAGTTTATCTTCAGAATGCGCGAATTCGAACAAATGGAAATGCAGTTTTTTGTTCGTCCGGGTACCGAAGCTCAGTGGTACACTTACTGGAAAACTACCCGTATGAAATGGCACCAGGCCCTTGGTTTTGGTGAAAACAAATACAAGTTCCACGACCATCTTAAACTGGCTCACTACGCCAAAGATGCTTGCGATATAGAATTCGAATTCCCTTTTGGTTTCAAAGAACTGGAAGGTATTCACAGTCGCTCCGACTTCGATTTAAAACAACACGAAATACACTCTGGTAAAAAACTGCAATACTTTGATCCGGAACTCAACGAAAGTTATGTGCCCTACGTTGTAGAAACCTCTATTGGTTTAGACCGACTGTTCCTGGCAGTGATGTCTCAGGCTTACCGCGAGGAGAAACTCGAAGATGGTAGTTCGCGTGTGGTATTAGGTTTGCCTTTTGCACTGGCGCCAATAAAAGTAGCGATACTTCCATTGGTTAATAAAGATGGCTTACCTGAAAAAGCAGAAGAACTGGTTAATCTGTTGAAATTCGATTACAATGTCTCAACTGAAGCCAAAGATGCTATCGGTAAACGCTACAGAAGAATGGATGCCATTGGTACTCCATACTGTATCACGGTTGATTATGAAACCTTAGAGACAAATACTGTGACACTAAGAAACAGAGATACGATGGCACAGGAGCGTGTTAAAGTTGAAAATCTTAAATCTATTCTTGCTGGCGAACTGAGTATCGCAACACTGCTCGAAAAATGCTAAGTTAACTAAATGGCCGCACTGCTGGATTTCATGACGTCTGGTGCCATCGAGGCAGGCTGCGATGAGGCAGGCAGGGGGTGTTTGGCAGGACCGGTATTTGCGGCAGCTGTAGTTATTCCGGAAGGTGTCAGGATAGAAGGACTAAACGATTCAAAACAACTTACCGAGAAAATCAGAAGGCAGTTGCGTGAAGAAATTGAAAGCAAATGCCATTGGTGTGTTGCCAGTTTATCGCCTGCTGAAATCGATAAAATTAATATTCTCAATGCCTCCATTCAATCTATGCATCTGGCCTTGGCTCAACTCAATGTGTCTTTTGATCACATACTGGTGGATGGTAATAGATTCAAGCCTTTTAGAGAGATCAAGCATACCACTGTGATTAAAGGGGACGGCAAGTACAAGTCGATTGCGGCGGCTTCCATTTTGGCTAAAACCCACAGAGATGAGTACATGGAAAATTTAGCTTTAGAATTTCCTGAGTACCAATGGCAAAGTAATAAAGGGTATCCAACAGCAGTGCACCGGGAAGCCATCAGGCAATACGGCAGTAATGTTCACCACCGAAAGAGCTTCACACTTCTACCTGCTCAGATAAGTCTGTTTTAGAAAATCATTGTAATACCACCCAGGATGTTGAATCCATAAACAGGGTAGTTAAACCATCTTTGATAACGGGTATTTAAGATGTTGTTGGCTTGTACAAATACAGATAATTTCTTTTTAAAGCGGTAGTCGATACCAGCAGAGATATCATAAAATGCCTGAATGGTACTGGTTTGTTTGGTAAGGTTGTCTAAACCAGAACGCTGCTTTTGCATGCCCATAGCCAGGATATCAAAATGAGGGTATAATTTGTTTTTGATATTGAACTTCATGTTCAATTTAGCATCAATATTAGGCATTTGCCAGGCTTCAGCTTCGTCTTTAGAGTTGTAGTTGTAGAAATTACCCTGGAAACCCATTCTAACCGCCTCGCTGAAGCTATAGTTGAATGCTGCAGAGAATTTCAGTAAATTCATTTGAACATAGCGGGTACCAAAAGAGTTGAGAGAATCTTTTTCTTTGGTCACCATTGGCAATGGGAGTGGATTGTTAAGCGTAACAAATAATGGCATTGCAGTGATATCAGAATAGTTGATTTCAAATAAGGCATCAGCTGCTGCGCCCAATTTAGCGTTGATACCAATATAGGTGGTGCTGTTAACAAAGGTATTGATAAGCTCGTAATTGGTCGTGTACGGATTTGTCTGCATGATGTTGCGCAAACTTTGTTTGTTGTATCTACCATCGATACCGCCATACAGATTGGCAATACCAGGCACAATTGGGTAGTTAACTTTTACAAACGGATTTGGGTAAACCGATGCTGAATCGCCCACATTCATAAAGATGGTGGTATTAAAACCAGCAGAAATCTGCATGCCATCGTATTCAAAACTCATGCGTGGATCAAACTGAATAAATAAACGTTTGATAGGCGATAAAGTGTCGTATTTGTAGGTGTTATAGTCGACCCCAATATTGGCGCTCAGTTGCACATTTTTAAGCTCACTGAAATTAGGAATATTGCCATAAAGCTTGGTGCTGAGGGCGTATTGGTTTTCTATCGCTTTGCCAACCTGGAAATTGTAAAAGTTAAACTGAGTGCGGTGTTTTAGTTTTTTATCGCTGATGGCTGTACTGTTGAAATAAGCTCTGGCATCAAAACTATTGATGGTGCGCGCCAGATTCTTTTCAGCCAGTTTGTTGGCCGTGTCATAGCCGTAAAAATTAAACTGATTATTTTTGTAATTGATGTCTAGTCCAAGTTCTCCAATCTCTGTATAGGTACTGATATAGCCTTTGAAAGCATGGTTGGTGAAATCGGCAAACGAGTTATTCAATTCAGAATTGCTTTCCAGGAAACGGTAGTGTAACCCATAGCTGTATTGTTTATTCTGTTTGTTGTTAAGATAAATTTCGCCAAGCTTACTTTGGATATTGCCATAACCCAGTTTGACAAAGCTGGTAGGGTAAAGGGTTTCTTCTTTGGTGTTCAGATCGACTACCGGAATAGGGTTAACAATCTTTTCGGTGCTCACCTGGTGTGGCTTAATGCTATAAGAAAAAGTAACAGTTTTAAGTTCAGGTTTTACAATAACCGGCACAGATTCAATTTTCTGAGCTTCTATAAACTTTGGTTTGTAAGAATCCACGAATGTTAAATCTCTGTTGGCAGTGGTGTCCTTGCCTTTCTGAGCGAAAGCAGAACCTGCGCTGCACAATACAGATAGAATAAAGAGTTGTCTTAACATATGATTATACAAATAACGCAATGTTTGGGCAGGTATTGTCTTCTAATGTATCCACAGTTTGTGTATTTTTGTAAGCATGCAAAACGAAGAGCTTAAAACGCGCTGTCCCTGGTGTATGAAAGATAGTTTGTACAGAGATTATCACGATAAGGAGTGGGGTAAACCCAGTAAAGACGACCATCATCTGTTTGAGATGATGATATTGGAATCGTTTCAGGCTGGCCTGAGTTGGTATACAATATTAAAGAAAAGGGATGCCTTCAGAGAAGCCTTTGCAGGGTTTGATGTGAATAAAGTTGCGAGATTCGATGAGCGAAAAAAAGCAGAATTAATGGAGAATGCCGGGATAATTAGAAACCGCTTAAAGATAGAAGCTGCGGTTAGCAATGCGAAAGCCTTTATCGCGATTCAAAAGTCGCACGGAAGTTTTGCTGCTTACTTATGGTCGTTTACCGAAGGCAATGTCATAGATCATCAACCCAAAACAATGGGAGAGGTGCCATCTAAAACAGCCATAAGTGATGCCATGGCCAAAGACCTGAAAAAACGCGGCTTTAAATTCATGGGCTCCACAGTTTGTTATGCTAAAATGCAGAGTGTGGGCATGGTTAACGACCATTTGACCACTTGTTTTACCAGAAACAAGACAAAATGACGCATATTTCTCGGGTTTATTAGCAGATATAAGACAAAATGTCTTAAATTCTTGATTGGTTTTTGATTTGAAGACAAGATTATCATAACAAAATAAATCAATATGGTACTCATTAAATCAAAACCCCACACAATTTTTAACGATCGTTTCGTTCCACAATCTTTTAACCAGATGATGCAGGCATTTTTTGAAGATTCAAAAGTTCAGTCCAGCGCAGTAGATTTTTTGCCTAAGGCAGATGTGGTCGAGAAGGAGAAACACTACGAGATCCACATGGCACTGCCAGGATTAAAGAAAGAAGACATCAAGATTTCGGTAGAAGGTGATATGTTGAATGTAGAAGGCGAGCGTCGCCATTCTTACAATGAAGAAACCGACAAGGTTTTGAGACGAGAGACCTCTTACGGAAAATTCAGCAGAAGTTTTAATGTCGCTAAACTGGACACTAGCGCTGTAGAAGCTGCTTTTGAAAATGGTATACTGAGTATTACACTTCCTAAGCAGAGTATAGAGAAACAAAGTGTCATAGCGATCAGGTAACCGATATTTTTGGATAGTTGGTAATAGTATGTATTACAGCCGATGTTTTAAATAAATGTCGGCTGTTTTTATTTAATAGTTTGATTTACAATTATAAAAAAGCAACAGAAAGTTAAAATTTTATTTTCAAATCTCTATTGCTTTGAGAAACAGACTGGAATTTTTAAAATAAATGTTTGAAGTGATGTTAAAAAGTGGTAGAATTGAAGACCGAAATATTTGTAAAACTTTAGAAACCACATTATCACATTGAAAAAATTAGGAAGAGTTTATATTATTGATGACGACGAGGTAATCATTTATCTAACCAATAAATTAATCGCGTCAGTTGATTTCTGCGAAACTGTAGAAACGTTTCTTGAGGCAGAAGTGGCATTAGCTAAGTTGAAAGATTGCCTGGAGACCGGCAATGAAATTCCGGATGCTATTTTATTTGACTTAAATATGCCGGTGATGAATGGCTGGCAGTTCATAGAGAGCTTTCAGAAAATGCCGGGAGCAAAGAATATTCCTTGCTTTGTATTCACTACCAGTATTGATGCCGCTGATAAGAACAAAGCGCTTAAATATAAAATCATCAAAGATTTTATTACAAAGCCTCTAACGCATCAAAAGCTGGATAAAATTCTCAGACAAACTGATAAATAAGCGGGTTCAGGCGTTAAGTTTAAATTATTTTTAAATTATTTTCAGGCTTTTTCTTCTTTGAATTAGATTGTTTTTTACTTGTGTGTCTTTATTGAAGAACTGCTCTATCACTCACTTCTTTTAGTGTAATTAGTTCTTTTGCTATCGAATAAAAACAATAAAACAAGTATTTTTAACAATAATAAAATCTGTTTATTTCGCAACAGGCTTTTTTAATAGGGATTAAGTGCTTATCTTTGCTGTAATCCGTTGGAACTTGTTCCTTCGGCGATTTAATTAATTTTACAAATGAACATTTACGTAGGTAATCTTAGCTTTCGTGCGAGCGAGCAAGATGTTGAAAACCTTTTCGCCCAGTACGGCGAAGTTAGCTCAGCAAGAATCATCAAGGACAAGTTCACAGGCCGTTCACGCGGTTTTGCAATCGTTGAAATGAACGACAACAGTTCAGCAAACGCTGCAATCAGTGCACTTCACGAAAAAGAATTCATGGAAAGAAACCTTGTTGTTAACGAAGCCAGACCAAGAGAAAACAATGGTGGTGGCGGAAATTTCAATAGAGGCGGTGGAAACAGCAGAAGATATTGATTTTTCGATTTTTATTATGGAAAAGCACGGTCAAAAGCCGTGCTTTTTTATTGTAAAATCAAGCGTCCACAACCATTCTGGACAATCAATAAAAAATGTGGATTAAATTGAAGTTTATATCAATTTTAATCCCTACTTTTGCACCAAATTTTAAAAAACCAAATATTAAATGGCAAATACCGGAAAAATATCACAAGTCATCGGCCCAGTAGTGGACGTTAATTTTAGTGAAGAAGGCTCTGTACTTCCAAGAATCTTAGATGCTCTTAACGTTTCAAAGCCTGACGGTTCCGTTGTGGTTCTTGAAGTTCAACAGCACCTTGGAGAAAACACCGTAAGAACTATCGCTATGGATAGTACCGACGGTTTAGTGAGAGGCTCTCAAGTGACAGACACTGGTAAACCAATCTCTATGCCAGTTGGTAACGAGATCAAAGGTCGTCTGATGAACGTAGTAGGTGAAGCGATCGATGGTATCAATGTTCTTAAAAATACCCAAAATCGCCCTATTCACGCTGATGCACCAACTTTCGATAACTTATCTACTTCTGCTGAACCACTTTATACTGGTATTAAAGTAATCGACTTACTTGAGCCATACGCAAAAGGTGGTAAAATCGGTTTGTTCGGTGGTGCGGGTGTTGGTAAAACAGTTCTTATCATGGAGCTGATCAACAATATCGCGAAAGCATACGAAGGTATGTCTGTATTCGCTGGTGTTGGTGAACGTACCCGTGAAGGTAATGACTTATTACGTGAGATGATCGAATCTGGCGTTATTAAATATGGTAAAGAATTTGCCCATAGCATGGAAGAAGGCGGATGGGATCTTTCTAAAGTAGATACTAAAGAATTAGAAAACTCACAAGCTACTCTTGTGTTCGGTCAGATGAATGAACCTCCTGGAGCTCGTGCCCGTGTTGCCCTTTCTGGTTTAACAGTTGCCGAATATTTCCGTGATGGTGACGGTCAGGGTCAGGGTAAAGATATCCTGTTCTTTATCGATAACATCTTCCGTTTCACTCAGGCTGGTTCTGAAGTATCAGCACTTCTTGGTCGTATGCCTTCTGCGGTAGGTTACCAACCAACCCTTGCAACTGAAATGGGTGTGATGCAAGAACGTATCACTTCAACCACTAAAGGATCTATCACTTCAGTTCAGGCTGTATACGTTCCTGCGGATGACTTGACTGACCCGGCTCCTGCTACAACCTTTACCCACTTAGATGCTACTACTGTATTGTCTCGTAAAATCGCTGAGTTAGGTATCTATCCTGCGGTGGATCCTCTGGATTCAACTTCTCGTATCCTGACGCCAGATGTATTAGGTAACGAACACTACAACACAGCTCAAAGAGTTAAACAAATCTTACAACGTTACAAAGAATTACAAGATATCATCGCCATCCTTGGTATGGACGAATTGAGTGAAGAAGATAAATTAGTTGTATCTCGTGCAAGACGTGTTCAACGTTTCCTTTCTCAACCATTCCACGTGGCTGAACAGTTCACCGGTTTAAAAGGTGTTCTTGTTGATATCAAAGATACCATCAAAGGTTTCAATATGATCATGGATGGTGAAGTGGATCAATACCCTGAAGCAGCATTCAACCTTGTTGGTACCATCGAAGATGCTATCGAAAAAGGTAAGAAATTGATGGAAGAAGCTAATAAATAAGCCAAATGCAAGTTGATATCCTGACGCCCGATGCTACGCTCTTCTCTGGTGAAGCTAAAGTTGTTACACTTCCAGGTGTTAACGGTAGCTTTCAGATTATGAATATGCACGCTCCAATGATCTCTGCTCTTAGTACCGGTAATGTTATCGTTGATAACGGCGCCGAAAAACTGGAGTTCCCCGTTAAAGGTGGTATCATTGAAGTCCTTAACAATAAAATCGTTATCCTGGCCTAATACCAGAATAATTCTATAATCTTAAAACCTCCCAACCCGGGAGGTTTTTTTATGCATTGCTGTTTTTAGCTTTTCTACTGTTCAAAGCCTCTATAATCAATCGGTTCTTGTCGTAGACGTCAAACAAAAATCTGGCCTGACCAAATTCATCAAATATGATCGTCCTGTAATCAAAGAATACTGGCATCTTGTTCTCTAACTTCACTGGATAAGTCTTCTTAACAATCTTCTTATAACTCGTCGTGTCTTCCCGCCACTTACGTGCCCTTGCGGTATCCGTTGGCGCCATTCCCATCATAATTAAAACATCATCATACGTGTTCTTAGTGTTCTGCTGCAGAACAAAGCCCGTTAAGTCGACCGGACTCTGAACCCTCACGCAACCATGACTCACAGCCCTGTTGTTGAGTTTAAACTTATTCTTTAATGGGGTGTCATGCAAATACACATCAAATGGATTTTTAAACGTAAACTTAATCCGACCCAATGAATTGTCATCACCGGCATTCTGTCTGATGGTGAATGGAATGTTGCCCGGACTGTATTTGCGCCAGTTGATGCTGTTCGGATTTACCGGCTCTCCGTTCTTTAACACCTGATAATTGTTCTTGGTTAAATAGGATGGATTCTTAACAATCAAATTGTACATCTCCCGTCCAACTATACTGGATGGAACAGTCCATGTCGGATTTAATATCACATAATCAATATTCGAATACACCTGTGGTGTCTCATGATTCATTGGTTTGTCCAAATAATTCTTGCTGACGACATACTTCTTCGATTTTTGATCGTACAAGCGTTCCTTTCCCTTGCCCACACAAACCACCAAAGTTTTAACACTGTCTGGGTAATACATGTACAACATAAACTCTGGGATATTTACCTTGACATAGGGTTTTATCGGCTCGGCGCCCAACCATCTGCAACGCTCAATATTGGCTCTGATCTCGTCAATTTTATCATTCCTTGAAGCATTTAATATCTTCAAAGTCGATTTACCAATAATGCCATCGTCCGTCAGATTGCTCATTCTTTGAAATTCAATGATGTATTTAGCCAAACTGCGGTGATACACAGAGTCGCCTACATAGGTCTGCATCAGTGAGTCAGGTGCTAAACCGAGTTCTACCATTCTCTGCGCTAAAAGCGGAACAATGGTCGTAGTATCGCCAGGTTTGATCTTTCTGATGCCGCTGGTGTCTATCTTTGTTTCACTGCCTTCGGTAACCGAATACGCTTCGTATAGTAGTGCCTTTAAAGCCCAGTAATCCTGATGCTTTGGATAATAGTGCTCAAGTTTTAACAGGCCTGAATCCAGATTTAAAACCGACATCAGATCAAATCCGGGATGATTAGGGAAGGGAAGTGTGTACTTCATGCCCAACACAAATTTGGGATTTGTTCTTCCCAATACCCTGTCGTGCCACAAGCCCAATAAACAATTACTGATATACAACTCGGCCTTGGCGCAATCGTCGTATATCGTTTTTGATAAATGCAGACTATCACTAGCAGCAATCAATTTCATGTACTTATGAATGCTGTCTACCATATAATGCTCTGGATTTAAACCTTCGTATACGATGCTATCCGTGAGCAGTTCTATCTGATGCAGGAAATTTTTGTCCTTGATTTTTTCGAGCCAAACCGGATTATAGTCTTTGCTCGAATAATTTAATTGAAGTGTGTCGAAGTAATGCAGGTAATTGGTGTCTTTAACCAATACCTTAAGTTGCTTTTCAATGGCGACTGGCACCTGCTCCGGATCGAAATTCTCACCAAGAACTGGTACTTTGGCTTTGTCTTTACAAGCTTCCACACTTAAAAGTAGTAGTAAAAACACTAATATTCTGGATAAAGTTTTCAATAGCATAGAAGTACAAATATAGATTTTTTTGGAAGATGCCAAACTCTGGCAAACTTTGAACGCCTTAACTCTTAATCGATAATTTCCTTGTTTAGTCTTATCGCCAAACAAAAGCCCCTTATCATTGTTACATTTGCATCGTTTTATGAAAAAACTAATTCTCCTTTGTGCCGTTTTGTTTTCAATTCAATTCTTACAAGCACAATCTAAATTTACGCTCAGCGGTTATGTAAAAGACTCGGTTAATGGCGAAATAGTCAGCAATTGCGTTATTACTGTTGATAGTGGTAAACAGACCGCCACTTCTAATGCCTACGGGTTTTACTCAGTAGGTTTATTAGCCGGGAAGCATACTATTAGCTTCTCTTACAGCAATTTTAAGTCGACTACAATTCAGTTAACTATTTCTGGAAATGAAACCAAAAATATAGAACTGGTTCGTATCGAAGAAGAATTTAAAGGCGCAAAAGTCTCTACCAAGAAACGAGAAAATCTGGTAGAGAAAGTAGAAATGAGCAGCAATAACCTCAACATCTCACAGATTAAAAAAATGCCTGCCTTGTTAGGCGAAGTCGACATTGTAAAAAGTGTTCAGCTTCTTCCCGGTGTTAGTACAGTAGGTGAGGGTGCTACAGGTTTCAATGTTCGTGGTGGTAGTATCGATCAGAACCTTATTCTCTTAGACGAGGCGCCGGTATTCAACTCTTCACACTTATTTGGTTTTTTCTCTGTCTTCAATCCGGATGCGGTGAAAGAAGTTAAATTGATTAAAGGGGGGATTCCCTCTCAATATGGTGGTCGTCTTTCATCTACACTTGATGTGCGTATGAAAGATGGTAATACCAAGAAGTATGAGGTTAACGGTGGTGTTGGTTTGATCTTTAGCAGACTGTCTCTGGAGGGACCAATTGCCAGAAAAAATCCGAAATTCAAGAACAAATCAAGTTTCATTGTCGCGGGCAGACGAAGTTATATCGATGTGCTGGCTAAACCATTCCTTGCGAAAAATGAAAATCTTAAAGATGCTATCTTCTATTTCTACGATTTCACAGGTAAAGTAAACTACATCATCAATTCTAATAACAAGATATTTTTCTCTACTTATATCGGTAGAGACGCTTTCGGAGCGCCTGGCGCAAAATTCGACTGGGGTAACCAAACAGCTACTTTCAGATGGAACCACCTGTTCTCTAAAAAGCTCTTCTCTAACTTTACAACCTATTACAGTAAATACGATTACCAATTGGGATTTGGAACCGGAAAAAATACCTTCAACTGGAAATCCAATATCATCAACTACAGCATCAAGCCTGATTTTACCTACTATATCAATACGAAAAATACGCTGAGTTTTGGTGCCGTTGCTACGTATTATATCTTCAGTCCCGGTGACGCAGTGTCCTCAGACGAAGGATCAACCATACAATTCGGTCTGCCTAAAAAATATGCCCTCGAAAATGCTATTTATGTAGAGAACGAACAAAAAGTGAATGATAAACTAAGTTTGAAATATGGTATTCGTGTTTCTAACTTCAATTACATAGGAAAAGGGTCAGCCATAACTCTGGAGCGCCCGGTTGCTGCTCAAAGAGCTGTGGTGACAGAAACTAAAGACTACGCCAAGGGTGAAGTTATTCAATCTTATAATGTGCCTGAACCACGTTTCTCAGCCAATTATAAATTGTCGAAAATGTCATCATTCAAAGCTAGCTATAACAGAATGTCTCAATACCTGCACTTGATTTCTAATACTGCGGCTTCTGTGCCATTAGATGTTTGGACACCTTCAACTAATAACATCAAGCCTCAGATTGCCGATCAGATGGCACTTGGTTATTTCAAAAATATTGGAAAGGGTATCGACTACGAAATCTCTGTTGAAACCTACTACAAAGCACTCCAGAATCAAATTGACTATATCGATGGCGCCGACTTACTGCTGAATACCCAACTGGAGGCAGATCTGCTTTCTGGAAAGGGTAGAGCTTACGGTTTGGAACTATACTTTAAGAAAAACACTGGTAAATTAACTGGTTGGGTGTCTTACACACTTTCTAAATCGGAAAGACAAGTGGATGGCATCAGCAAAAATCAATGGTACAACAACCGTTTCGACAGAAGACATAATTTGAATATTGTAGCGTCTTATGAGCTGACTAAAAAATGGACTTTATCAAGTAGCTTTGTTTTGGGTTCTGGTACGCCTACCAATCTTCCAAACACAAAATATAGCTTTCAAGGGATTCAAGGTATTCCACAAAATGCCAATGACCTAAGAAACAACGTAACCATTAAACCTTATCACCGTTTAGATTTTTCTGCTACTTATGTCCATAAAAAGACGGCTAAATGGGAGAGTAACTGGGTGTTTGGTATCTATAACGTTTATGGCCGCCGAAATCCTTTCTCCTACTACACACGTACCAATCCTGATAACGTCATGGCCACTCAGCTGATTAGATACTCTGTAATTGGTAGCATTATCCCTTCTGTTTCCTGGAACTTTAAATTTTAATTCAATGAAGAACATTTTTAACATATTTATATTAGCACTTTCTGCAGTCTCTCTGGCGTCTTGCGAAGATTCTATTGATCTTGATTTAGGTGCACCTGTAGAACAACTGGTAATTGATGCAGTAATCGATCAAACTACCGATACTCAATTCGTTCATATCACCAAATCTATCGCCTACCTTAATAATGGCAATTACACTGGTGTGCAAGTTGATACAGTTGGTATTTTAGATACCAGTTCTAATACCTTCCACAATTTCACCTACAAAGGCAATGGCTGGTACTATTTCGTGCCTGCTCCCAACACCTTTAACTTTGGTAATGCCTATCAGTTAATTGTTCGCGATGGTGCCGATACCTATTTCTCACAAAGCACTTTAAATAGCCCGACAACTGTCGATTCTTTTACCTCTGACTTTTCTAATTTTATTCCGTTTAATGGTGGTGAAGGCAATTTTGTCACCCTGTGGTCTAAAGATAAACCAGGTAAAGGCGATTATTACTGGTTCAAATTATATAGAAACGATAGTATTCAATTGTCAAAATCTGATATCAGAGTTGCTATTGATAACTCAACTACTCCAGGTGGTAATGGTGATGGCGACCTTTTCATTATTCCTATCAGACAAAACTTCACAAACAGACCATACAAAAGCGGTGAAACTGCCAGAGTTGAAATCCTCAGTATCACAGCCGAAATGTATTTATACCTGAATCTAATCAATACGCAATTAAACAACGAAGGCTTATTTGCAGTTCCTCCGAGCAATGTGCCAAGTAATATTGTTTGTATTAATAATCAGGATAAGAAACTGCTGGGTTTCTTCTGCATGGCAGGTAAAGTAAGCACACCTAAAATTACAATCCCTTAATACGGATTTCCTTATCAAAGATTTTTGAACGCTGGATTTTCCAGTGGTGATAAGTTTTTTTCTTTATTTGACTATTTTTAGTTTAGTTTGAATAGCCTTTAACTAATTGAGGCTGAGTATGAGAAATAATTTTGGAATAGTATTATTGCCATTGTTGTTGCCTGACTTAAAAAGCAGAAAATTTAAAAATTCTGTCTTAACGCTACTTCTAAAAACTTCTGAAAATCAACTTTTAACTATAAACACATGGAAACCGGAATTTGCATTAGAAAAGCACAAGAACAAGATGTCTCTGCAGTGCACAGATTAATTGGTATTCTTGAGGAAACCAATTTTGACAGATCTCTGTTTGAAACCTATTATATTTCGAATATAAAAGATCCCCGTAATATTTATTTAGTGGCTACCATTAATGGGAAAGTTGGGGCCTTTATCAGCTGTCACAGCCAATTGCTACTCCATCATCTTGATTTTGTTTTCGAAATTCAGGAAATGATTGTTGATGAAGCCTACAGGGGTCAGGGTTTAGGTCTAGCTTTAATGAAACATCTCGAAAAAGAACTCCGCTTAAGGAAATGCCAGTTTCTGGAAGTGTGTTCCAGTAAATTAAGAGAACATGCTCACGAGTTCTATCAAAATGCAGGGTTTAATCGAACCCATTATAAATTTACTAAGTCGTACGAAACAGTTAATGCAGGTTGAAACAGTTGAAATAGCCGATTTACCTATCATAGAACACTTGCAGCCCAGCGACTGGAAGGGAGTGGCCGAGCATTACCATTATTACATTTCCCATGACAATTGTGTTCCACTTAAATTAACTGATGCTGGTGTAGTTAAAGCCGTTGGAGCGCTCATCTACCATCAGGACAGTGCCTGGTTAGCGCACATTATTGTGGATCCAAGCGCCAGAGGGCAAGGTCTAGGAACTAAAATTACGCAAGCCCTGATTGATAAAGTTGATCCGGAGTACTTTTCGTCTATTTTCTTGATGTCCACAGAGTTAGGTTATCCTGTTTATCAAAAGCTTGGTTTTGAAGAAGAAGGTAAACAATTGTTCTATATTTATGATAATAAGGTGATTGAACAAGAAAAACACCCCTCGGTTCAACCAATTCACCCCTCAGATTACCCTCAGGTATTTGCTTTGGATAATCTGGCATATGCCGAAAAAAGAACGTATCGCTTGCTGCAAGGGATCGAAACGGCATTGGTCTTTAAAAATAGTGACAATAAAGTAGAAGGTGTGTATTTTCCTGACCTTCTTGAGGGGCCTGTTTTAGCCCTTACACCAGAAGCTGGAAAGGCTTTAATGATAGAAAGAATGAAAACACACGCTATTGCCATTGTCCCGGAAAATAACGCCGATGCTATTGCTGTCCTGGAAACTTTTAACTGGAAAGTCTTTCGCTCGGCCCGAAGAATGCGTCTGGGCTCAAAACGGATATGGCGCGCAAGCCTTATTTACAACAGATTCAGCGGTCAGATAGGTTAAATATTTATAGTCGTTTAACAACCGACTAATTGATGTTTACCGTGCCATATTTGTTTGATGAAAACAAATATACTCTTAAGCTTATTGCTGTTTTTTTATTACAATGCGTCTGCTCAGTTATTAGAAGACTTTGAAGATGCTGATTTAAACTCAGCACCTGTATGGACTGGCGATCTTTCTGCATTTACTACATCTTCTGGTCAGTTGAAAAGCAATTACACGACTGCCAATTCTACTTTTTTTATCAGTACCGGGGTATTTCTGGACGCCAACTTTCAGTTCGAATACGACTGCCGTCTATTGCTCAATACCTCTTCGCTCAACTACACAGATGTCTATTTGTATGCCGATTCGCCTAATTTAAAAACAGTGAGGAATGGTGTTTTTGTGCGAGCCGGGGGGAGCACCGACGAAGTTTCTCTGTACAAAATTCAAAATGGGGTAGAGTCTGAAATCATTGATGGAAAAGACGCTGTCCTCAATAACTCAGATAACCGTTTTAAAATTAAGGTGATATACCAGAACGATACCTTTTATCTCTATCGGTATCATTATGCTAATATGGAATGGATTAAAGAGGGTGTCTCTTATTACCTTGCGCCTGTTGGACAGTTTACTACTGGATTTAAAATTCGTCAAAGTACCAGTGCATTCTTTGGGAAACATTTTTTTGATAACGTTTATTCAGGACCAGTATTAAAGGATACCACAGCGCCTCTGATAGACAGTACGCGCTATGATGATCAACAAATCTTATGTCTTTATTTCAATGAAACGGTTGATACAACTTTACTTGTTGATACTTCTCAATGGGTCTTTACTAAGTCATCCAAACATCCCAATTCAATTCAGTTTCAAAACAAAGGTCGGATTGCATTGGTGCATTGCGCTTCCGTACTTCCAGATAACCAGTGGGTAGATTTGCGGATACTCAACTTGTCCGATTTTGACGCTAATCGTCAGGATACACTTATCAGTTTTTTCACACTTAAAAAAGAAATGCCAAAGTCAGGCGATATTCTTATCACCGAACTAATGATAGATCCCGATCCGCCTGTCGGTTTGCCCAATAGCGAATATATCGAAATTCATAATGTGTCAGATAAATACCTCACGCTGTTGAATTGTCGTATCACAGATCCTACTTCTTTTAAGGTTTTGCCTAATCGTCTTTTGGCCCCCGACTCAATAATGCTTCTGAACCTAATTCCATCTCTTAATAATGCCAGTGATGTTATTACTTTGATCGCTCCGGATTCAAAAATAATTGATCAGGTAGCCTACTCCGATTCTTGGTATAAAGACACCTTCAGAAATAAAGGGGGCTATAGTTTAGAGCGAATCGATCTGACAAATACTTGTCTGGGAGCGGATAACTGGAAAGCTTCAATGTCATCAGAGGGTGGAACTCCGGGCGCCATTAATTCGGTTAATGCCATACTGCCTAAAGATACAATACCGCCTCAAATCATCGGTTTTCGTCCGCTTATGCCCAATAAAATTCGAATAGAATTAAATGAAGTATTTGACAGCGTTACGCTAAACTCACTGGTCTTAAATATTGATAACAATACCATTCAGTATTCGGTCAATTATCAGATTCCTTCTCAGAGACTTATAGAACTTCAACTGCCAGACTATTTAACAGATACTGCCTTGTATCAATTTTCAATTTCAGGATTTAAAGATTGTCCCGGTAATGTGTCTCCTAAGTTTTCAATCTCTGCACAAATGCTTTCTGTCCCTGATAAATATGATATCATTATCAATGAAGTCTTGTTTAATCCGCGTTCCGGTAATCACGACTTCATAGAATTGTACAACAGGTCGGCTAAGTCTTTTGATCTATCTGAATTGTTTCTGGTAGATTTCAAAAATGCCCGCATTCAAAATATTTACCCATTGAATCCAGGTAAGCTGAGTGTTGGTCCCAATACCTATTTATTGCTGACAGAAGACACAAGCCAAGTATGTCAGTCATATTCTTGTCCTGATAAAGCCCTTAAATGTCAGCTTAAGCGAATGCCCTCACTTCCGGATGCAGCAGGAGAATTTGCTCTCATCAATCTTCAAAGTCAGATACTTGATAGTTTGTCTTACAGCGCCATGTGGCATTTTAGTTTGCTAAGTGATCTTAATGGGGTAAGTCTTGAGCGATTAAATCCCAATACCCTAGACCATCTCCAATCCAACTGGCACAGTGCGGCCTCGGTATACGGTTATGCAACACCCGGAGCAAAGAATTCACAGATAATTCTACCTGTTAAAACCGATAAGTTTTTTAATCCAAATTCGAGAACCTTATCGCCGGATGGAGACGGTTTCCAGGATGTATTCGTTTTAAATTATTCGCTTCCAGATTCCGATTACACTGCCACTGTCTCTGTGTATGATTTGAACGGCAGACTGATGACTCACATACTTAATCACCAGAGTTTAGGCAGCAAAGGGGATGTTGTCTGGGATGGTTTATCTGCAAGTGGATCAACGCTTACGCCCGGAATTTATATTGTAACAATTGATGCCACTTCAATCAATCAGATTAAGATTCGGGAACAATACACGGTCATCTTATGCGCGAGAAAATGACTATAAAAAAAGTTTGGAAATATGTTACCTTATTAGGTAACTTTGCAAAGGAGTTTAAAGATGATTAAGGCATTCATCCGCGAGATATACTATTTCAAATCGTATTATCTCAGGTTTTTTGAAGGTTTGCCTCAAGATGTGAAAACAAAGTTTAACTAGACACTTCAGTTAATTGCGACACTTCGGATGGTTCCTGAAAAATACTTTAAACACATCTCTGGTAGCAAGGGTTTGTATGAGGTACGAGTAGAGTACGGTTCAGATATTTACAGGGTGTTTTGTTGTTTTGACGAAGGACGCCTTATTATACTACTGAATGGTTTTAAAAAGACTTCTCAAAAAACACCTTTGTCAGAGATTACAATGGCAGAAAAATTAAAGGAGGCATATTTCAATGAAAAAGACAAGTAAAAATTTGACATCTTTTGCAGAGCATTTAGATAGTCAGTACGGCAAAAAAGGCAGTCTCAGAGACGCCTACGAACAAGGCTTTGAAGCCTTTAAACTCGGTGTGATGCTTTACGAGCTTCGCAAGGAGAAAGGGCTTACTCAGGCCGAACTGGCGCTTAAGTGCGGGACTACAAAAAACTATATTTCACGTATAGAAAATGATGCCAGCGATATCCGCCTTTCAACTATCATGAGGATTTTTCAGGATGGGTTTGGGGCCAAACTTCAACTAAGTCTTGTGTTTTAATACTATGAAGCGTTTTAAATATCTATTCTTGATGCTTGCAGTTTCGGCTTGTCAGACGCCAATCTCAGAAACAGAAACTGCCACAGGTACTCCAAATCCTCCGGTCGAAGAAAAGCGTTTGTCAAGTCTTGTTTTTCTGATGAGTTTCAAAGACAAGTATCCGTATGACTGTCAGTTGCTCGATAATCAGGTGACTGGTCCACGACTTAAACAATTGCTTGGCGAGCGATTCGACTATCTTAAAAGTATCTGGAATGTTGAGACGCCTATTGAGATTCAAGACAGTGTCTTATATGCCTGGGCCATGATGGAACAGAGTGGGGGAGATCCTTCTGCAGTGATTATGGCAGATATTGCCAAGGACAAATTATTTGCCGGAATTAGAGAAAATGGCAAAGTGAAATTGTATTCAGAAACGGATACTATCTATCCAGATAGACTAAAGCAGTGGGCGCGCGAAACAATCAATCGCTGAGTTAATCCTCTTTCTTTGGCTCTGTAATGATGAATAAATCCTCGTTGTCTTTTTTCATCAGGTATTTTTCTCTGGCAAATTTCTCCAGATTTCTATTGTTGCTGAAAAGCTCTTTTTCAGTTTTGCGAACCAAAATAATTTCTGATTGGTAATAATCTCTTTTTTCTTTCAGTTCGGCCACTTCTGAACGCAACTGAATTAGTTCTATAAAATTATTGCCGTCAAAAACCGTCATCCAGGTGATGGCACTTAAACCAATTACCCAGTATTTGTATTTCTGCCAAAGCTTTTTCATAGAAGCAAATTTGAGAAAAAAATAGGATTAATTAAAGAGCGTTTTTTTCACTTGTCTATTAAAGTGGAACATCCGGACCGTAATACTCTACCGAGTTGTTAACGGTTTCAATCAGATGGATCTTATGCAACTTAACGCCTTCCGGTAAATGCGGCGCTAAACGGTCCCACACAACTATGGCAATATTCTCTACAGAAGGTAAAATATCCTTCAAAAATGGCACATCAATATTAAGATTCTTGTGGTCTAACTGAACAATGATTTCCTCTTCTATCAGAACTTTAAGTTTCTTTAAATCCATGACAAATCCTGTGTCTTTAGAAGGTCGCCCTTTTACAGTGACATACAGGTCTAAGTTATGACCATGCCAGTATTCATTGGCGCATTTGCCAAAACAGGCTTCGTTTTCTTCTTTGGTCCATGCAGGGTTATACAATTTATGAGCCGCATTAAAATGCGCTCTGCGTGTGACAAATAATACAGGAGTGTTCATCCGGAGGAAAAATATGCTGCAAATTTAACTTAAAAATTGTTATTTTTGGAGACTAAGTTAATTATGATTGTAATCACAGGAGCAGCAGGTTTTATAGGGTCTTGTCTAGTTAAAAAGTTAAACGATGAAGGGTATGTTGACCTTATTCTCGTGGATGATTTTAATCGTCCTGAAAAAACAGCTAACTGGCAACATCTTCAGTTTACTGAAAAGGTTGACAGAGCCGAGTTTTTCGAATGGGCAAAAGACAAAGGCAACCGTATTCAATTTGTGTTTCATATCGGAGCAAGAACAGATACCACTGAGTTTGATAAAGCTATCCTCGACCAACTGAATGTCAATTACTCTAAATCGATGTGGGAGTTCTGTACAAAGGAAGGTATCGCTCTGGTATACGCCAGTAGCGCTGCTACCTATGGTTTAGGAGAATATGGTTTTGAAGATTCTTACGAACATATTCGCGACCTTAAGCCGCTTAATCCATATGGACAAAGTAAACTCAACTTCGATCTTTGGGCGCTTGAACAAGAAAGTGCTCCGTATTTCTGGACAGGACTGAAATTCTTTAATGTCTATGGTCCTAACGAATACCATAAAGGTCGCATGGCCTCTGTTGTTTTTCATGCCTACAATCAAATCAAATCCACCGGAAAACTAAAACTCTTCCGCTCTCACCGTCCAGATTATAAAGATGGCGAACAAAGAAGAGACTTCGTCTACGTGAAAGATGTCATTAATGTGCTCTACTATCTGATGCTCAAACGTCGCGATAACGGAATATATAACCTCGGTAGCGGTAAAGCCAACACGTTTAACGAACTAGCCAATGCCGTTTTCCATGCACTCGACCTTTCTCCAAATATCGAGTATGTAGACACGCCCGAAGATATCAGAGATAAATACCAATACTTCACAGAAGCTGATATGCATAAATTAGTTGACTCTGGTTACGATCAGACATTTACCGGAATTGATGAAGGTGTCTCAGACTACGTGAAAAATTATTTAATGTCTAATTCGTATTATTAATATTGAGAAAGGTCGTCTTTTTCATACTGTTTCTGCTGGTATTCACTTCGGGTATCGTACTTGAGAACTCTGGTTTCAGGCAGTCATTTTTTTATAAAGACGCTAACGAGTTTCTAAAAAACAAATTAGAACGCAAAGCCGAAGTTCAGGACCATATTCTCAATCACCCTGATCTGGTCGCAATGCTCGATCATTTCGATGTTCAAAGCGACCTCTACAACGAGATACAATCTAATCACCTGGCTGTATTTGCCTATAAACACCATTGCCTAACGTTTTGGTCCGATAATCTGATTCATCCTTTTAACTTTCCTGTTAAAGCCAACTTCGAAAGACAATGGCTTTACAACGAGAACGGCTGGTTTCAGGTTGTCTCAATCAGAAAAGGTGATTATGATATCTATTGTTTCTATCAGTTTTATCAGCAATTTCCTTTTAATAACGACTATTTTGTCAACCACTTCTCTGAAGATATTAATCTTAAAAAAGTAAGTCTCATTCCTCGTAATGCCGAACTTAAAAAAGACCTCAGTGGTTACGAGAAACATGCTACTTTGCCCCTGGTCGATCAAGAGAGTTATAGTGCCAAAAAACTCTCTCAGGCTTTTGAATACCTCTATATTCTGGCTTTTGTGCTTTTCCTGATCTTTGCCGCCAATCAGTCGTATGCCCAAAGCACTTTCAATGTCACCAGGTTCACCATTTATCTGGCAAGCTACCTTTCACTGTTTAACCTGCTGGCTTTTTTTAATGTAGTGCTTAAACATAAAGCATCCACAGCGCTTTTTTCACCTGAACTCGCCGCAATCAACGAGTTTATTCCATCGCTCGGTCACGCAGTTCTGCTCTCTTTGTCTATCCTTGCAGCACTCGTTGTAATTCATCAGCTCTTTAGTGTTTCAAAACCGCTTAAACTTAATAAAACTTTCGCTACGATAGCAGTGTCCTTAATCTTCTGGGGACTGAGCTACTTTCTATTCCTTAGCGTTCTTCCTAAATATATTCTGAATTCTCAGATTAATTACGACTTCAAATCTTTCGCTAATCTCAATCAATACACGATGATCGGGATGTTTAGCGTCTTCCTGATGTTCATGATTTTGATTGTCGTGTCGCGCATTCTGGCTGGTTTGGGTCGGCACCATTTTGAGCTTAAATCCTTTCTGAAAACCCATCTGATTATTTGTTCTGTATTGGTGTTGTGGGCCTACTTTATAGAAAAAGACAATGGGTTCCTTCTGATTTGTTTGAGTGTTTTCGGACTGCTTTGGACAGGTTTAGTGCTGTTTCCGGTGCGTCTGCAGTTCAGGCATCTATTAGCATTTGCTTTAGTCGCCTCCGCTTTCTTGTCGGTTCAGTTCGAGCAACTCAACTCCTTCAAAGAAAAAGAACATCGCAAACTCTTCGCCTCTAAACTGATCGCTAAAGAAGATATCGATAACGATATCAAACTTCTCAATGTAGAAAAAGAAATGATTAATGCTTCTGCCATTGATTCTTTTTTCTATCATACTAACAACGACTATGAGGAAGTAGAACTGAATTATAAATTTACATTCTTTAACGAGTTTATTAAAAACTTCGATATTGATATCATGCGATACGATAGTCTGGGGAATGATATTACACCTAATAAACTAAATTTCTATTATGTCAATGCCCTTTATAACACCTCTACCAATAAGAACATAACCAATTACTTTCTTTATATTAAAGACTTGCATTATCTGGGGGGCTATCTGGCGAAATATGAAATTTGTCCGGGTAAAAGAAATCTGGGCTATGTCTTTGTGATGCTAATCCCTAAAGTAAAAAGTGATTTGTATAATCTGGATTACTTCTTTAGTAAAATGGATTATAACCACCTTACTGAAAATGCCTACTCTTATGCCATCTACCAGAAAAATAATTTGATAAAAGGTCTGGGTGCCTATCCTTTTAAACTATCGGATAATATTCGCTATCAAACCCTGGAAGATGTGTCTTTCTATGAGCAAAATGGCTATTCTCAACTCTTTAAGAAAATCGATGAGGAAACCTTCATCATTGTATCTCTGAAAGCAGCTACCTGGAACAAGAAGTTCACTGTCTTTACCTTTATTCTTCTTTATCTAACGGGTATTCTAATTGCCTTTTATGCCCTGATCTATGTCTTCATTTTTGTTTTAAGTCTGCTGACCTTTAATCCGTTCTTCCTTAAACTATATGGAGTTGTTACCCGATACCTGCGAGTTATCAATATCAATAAGCTTTATCTCGAAACCAAGATTCGTCTGTCTTTTCTATTAATATCCATACTCATTTGCTCGGTTGTTATTTATTTCACGGTGCAGAATGTCAACCGTAGTTTTAAAGAAAAACAAAATGACAATCTGGACAAGAAGATGTCACAGATTCTGTCAGAACTGGAAATGGGCTTTCAGAATAAAGACCAGCTTCCGATTCAGAATCTCATCAAGCACCTTGCAGGGAATCACGAGGTAGATATTAATATCTACTCAAAAGACGGCACCCTTTATCAAACCGCTAATAATAGAATCTATTTTGAAGGTTGGTTCTCGCCATATATGCATCCTGATGCCCACTTCGAACTAATTCAAAATAAACAATACAGCATCAAACAGGTAGAACGAATTGGCGATCTCGAATATCAGTCGTACTACTCATCTCTGTTCGATGAGAACCGCAATCTGATTGGCTATGTGCATCTGCCTTATTTCTCTAAGTCGCTCGACCTGAAGAATGAATTCTCAAATTATCTGGGGAGTCTTCTCAATATCTCTACTTTGCTTTTAATGATCTCCTTACTCATAGCTTCCTATATTGGTAGAAGTTTGGTGCGACCATTGAAACTGATGATAGAGAACCTGGCAAGAATCAAGGTGGGAGAACAAAATACCGCCATTGCCTGGTCGCGTAACGACGAAATTGGTCAGCTCGTTGATCAGTATAATATCATGCTGAAGAAACTGGAAGTAAGTACCGAATTGCTCGCTCAGAGTGAAAGGGAAGGTGCCTGGAAAGAAATGGCTAAACAAGTGGCGCACGAGATTAAAAATCCACTTACCCCTATGAAACTGCATCTCCAACACCTTCAGATGTCTATTAACCGCGATGACGATAATCTGAAAGAAAAAGTGGCCAATATCAGTCGCGTTTTGATTGAACAAATTGATCAGCTCAGTCGCATGGCTGAGGAGTTCTCTTCATTCGCTAAAATGCCAATTGCCGTAATCGAAACCTGCAATATCTATGAAGTGCTCGAGTCTTGTATCATTCTCTTCAGAGCTCAAAATGACCTCGAAATAGAATTTGAATCCAATCTTCGTTCTGTGTTTGTTCACATCGATAAAGGTCAGATGCAGCGTGTATTTACCAATATCCTTAAAAATGCTCAGCAAGCCGCCCGCGAGAACGATTCCTGCAAAATTGTAGTGCGACTAAAGTTAGAAGCCAATCAGGTTGAAATTAGTTTCGAAGACAATGGTAAAGGGATAGAAGATGAACTTAAAGATAAAATATTCCACCCTAGCTTCAGTACAAAGAATTCTGGTATGGGCTTAGGACTGGCAATCTGCAGGAAAATAGTGGAACAGGTTCACGGACATATCACATTTGTAAGTGATACCAATAAAGGGACTACCTTTTTCGTTGTTTTACCAATTGTATCAAACGACTCATCAAACGTCTGACTTTTATATGGCTGATTCTGTCTCTTGCTTTCTGTCACTCAGTTAGTGCTCAGAATGATGTCTCTAATATTCGCAAATTACTGGTGCCAGCCAATTCAGACACCATTCGTCTGGATACATTCCCGGTCGTTTTCGGCAGTGTTCAGGTCTACCAGGGGCGTCAGCTTATTACAACTAACTACTCTGTCAATTACGCCAGAAATTGGCTTGTGCTCGACTCTTCTCTTCAACAACAGCAAATTACCATCTATTACAGAGTCTTGAATTTGCCCTCTGCAAAAGGGTATTCTCATAAACCCGATTATCTTATAGAGCCTACCTTTAACGGAATACCCCGATACCTCTACAGCTATGATAATGGTGCTTCCAATACACGTTTGTTTTCTGATGGACTTAATGTCAATGGTAATATTGCCCGTGGCATAGGCTTCGGGAATAATCAGGACGTGGTTTTGAATAGTAACCTGAATCTGCAATTAAGCGGTAAACTAGGCAAAGGGATCTCTATCCTCGCAGCGATTAGCGACGAGAATAATCCAATTCAACCTGAAGGTAATACCCAGCAAATTCAGGATTTTGATAAAGTCTTCATATCCATACTCAAAGATAGTAACTCGCTTACCGTGGGAGATTTCTTGATGGCTTCCTCGCCATCTTCCTATTTTATGAAGTACTACAAAAAATCAAGAGGCTTGCAATTCGATTTTAATGATAAAGGTAAAGTGGCCCATCATATCCATGCCGATGCTGCAGTCTCAAGAGGTAAGTTTGTTAGGAACGAAATTCAAGGGGTGGAGGGTAATCAGGGACCATACCGTCTGAGCGGGGCCAATGGCGAACTAAATATTATCGTCATCTCTGCCACTGAGGTGGTTTACCTGGATGGCGAAAAGCTGGAAAGAGGTCAGCAAAACGATTATGTCATCGATTATAATACTGGCGAAATAAGCTTCATGCCTAAAAGACTGATAACTCAGTTTAACCGTATCGTTGTCGAGTTTCAGTACAGCGACCGCAATTATGCCCGTTCTGTTTTTACCTTTTCAGATGAAATTAGAGTGGGTAAATTTTCTACAGCTATCCGATACTATACCGAACAAGACAATAAACTTCAACCTACAGATACCTCCAACAGCTCTGACGTGCAGCAAATTTTAGCCGCTGCAGGCGATAATGTGGCAACATTTAACTACGAGAAGCGCTATAACCAATACCAGTTTGACAGGGTAAATTACCGAAGAATTGATTCTCTTGGCTACAATATCCTTCTGTATTCTAATGCACCCGAAAGCGATACGGCCTTTTATACAGCCGTGTTTTCTCTGGTTGGTCAGAATAAAGGAAATTATATTCAGGTGGCAAGTTCGGCCAATGGCAGGGTATACGCCTGGGTAGCGCCAGTCAATAATATTCCTCAAGGAAATTACGAACCCTATGTAACACTTGTTGCGCCAAAACGTATGCAGATGCTATCAGCTTCAGCAATGTATAAGGCTTCTGATAAACTCGATGTCAGAACAGAGGCCGCCTACTCTAACTTTAATACCAATACCTACAGCGATATTAATAAAAGAAATGATGATGGTTTAGGTCTCTTTTTCTCGGTCAATCAGCGCAATTTTAAACACGGAAAACTGGTAGTCAATTCACAATTTAAATCAGAGTACATCAGCAGTGGATTTACCTACGTAGAACGTTACCGTTCTGTGGAGTTTAATCGTGTTTGGAACCGACGTCTAAATAATACGGGCTCACTGACAGTGCCGGCAAATGAGCTTGTTTCTGCCCTTAATTCTCAAATTACAATTGGCAAAGCCCACCATTTTAATATCGAAATGGGTAATTACAACCGTAGAAACAATTTTAACGGTTTCAGGGGTGCCGCTGCCTACAGGTATTCTGGTCAGGCCCTCACACTGAGCTTTAATGGCGAGCAAATAGCCAGTAAAACCAGAGGAGATATTATCACTGATAATGCCAGTTACCTTTACAAAGTTGAATCACAGTACCTCTTTAAAAATCTGAAAGCCGGGGCCTCTGCCCAGACAGAAGAGAGTCGTTTTTCGACAGATACTGCTTCTCAGCTCGACTTAGGCTCATTCAGATATCAGCAAGTTTCGGCTTTTATTCAAGGCATGGGCTCTAAAATTTGGAACTATAAACTGGAAGGAACATACAGAAGCGATGATGTCGTCAATCTGAAATCTTTTGTCTACAACTCTTCTGGTATTAACCTGAATGGTAGTCTGGATCATACAGGAGCGAAACAAAACAGACTTAGTATGGTCGGCTCTTTCCGTAAATTTAATGTGGCCGGATCTGGTACCGACGAAGAAGTGATTCTCGGAAGAATTGAATATAATGCGGCGTTCCTGAAAAGAATTATCAACTCGTCTACCTATTATCAGATTGGTACCGGTCGCGAACAAAAACGTACCTTCTCTTTTGCCCTGGTGCAATCTGGAAATGGGACGCACACCTGGGTGGATTACAATAAAAATGGGATAGAAGAAATCAACGAATTTGAACCTGCTATCTATGCCGATCAGGCCAAATATGTGAAGGTTTGGCTGCCTAGCAACGAGTTTATTAAAAGTAATACCAACGAGTTTAATCAGACCCTGCGTCTGCAAGCCCCACAAGCCTGGCAATCTGCCAATGCCTTTAAACGTTTCGTGGCACGATTTAATACCATCAGCGCGTTTAAAGCTGATAGAAGAATAACAGACAATAGTTTACTCACCATCATTAATCCACTTCAACTGGAAGTCAACGACTCAAGTCTAATTGCCGTAAACAGTCTAATTAAACAAACGACGTTCTACAACCGTTCAAGTGCTAAATTTGGTATCGAACATACTATTCAAACCAATAAAGGGAAACAGTTTCTCAATAGTGGATTCGAATGGAAACAGTTCGAAAAAAATCAGTTAATAACGCGACTGGGACTAGGGAAACAGTTCAGTTTGGTGCTCGACTTAGAGCAATCCAGAAAGCAAAATCGAAACGACTTTTTCGAAAATAGAAATTATAACTACACAGCTGTTATTGCCTATCCGGAATTGTTTTTCCAAACCGTAAAAGGCTTCAGAGCCGGCACCTATTTTAAATATACCGAGGCTATCAATGCCCCACAGTTTGGCAACGATCAGGCGTATATAAGTGAATACGGACTTGAACTAAGGTATTTCATCATTAACAAAGGAAATATCGATGCTAAAATTGCAGCGCATCAAATCAGTTTTACCGGAAACGCCAATACTCCGCTGGCATTTGATGTGCTCAACGGTTTAAGCAATGGTCAGAACATCACCTGGAAAATGGGCTTCGGTGGAAAAGCTAAAGGCAATATTCAGTTTAATATTGGTTACGAGGGAAGGAAAACCCAGATTAACAAAGCAATTCATATCGGTAGAGCAGAGGCCCGTTATGTGTTCTGATTTCTCCGGGTAAATGAGATGATCTAAAATAAATTTAAGTAAATTGCGTTCTCTTTTCTATTGATGAAATTTCTACTCGCTGTATGTCTGTTTTTATCCTTTAATCTGTCTGCTCAGGTACAATGCGTCAATGATGCAGATGGTAATTGTATTGCGAAGGGAAAGATTAAAACGTTTAAAGTTAAAACCTCTTATGGGGGCTATTATAATACTTCTATTCGCGAAGGAAAATGGGAGTTCTTTTCTGTAGATGGTGTAAAGATTGCTGAAGGTTCGTATATCGTTAAAGACAATGTGTCTTATAAAGACGGAGAATGGAAATACTATAATGTCGATAATGCAGTCATGATGGTGCGGACCTTTGCGATTGGCAGTACCGCAAATACCCTCTTCATGGATACCGGTTCTTTTATTCATGATAATGAAACCATTTTTATTTCATCGGATACACTGGGGAATTTACATATTAAAGAAACCAAAGGGCAAACGGTGATGAAATATACCAGCGCCCTAAACAATACAGTTAAAGGCGATCCTTATGTTGCCGCTAAAAATGCAGAACGTGATGGCGCCAAAAAAGTTTATACCCGTGACACAGATTCGTTTTTTCTCTCAAGATTCCCAAATACTCAGGCTACCTTGAATGTTCAAACCTGGTCGGTGATTGCACCAAACAATCTGATTAATAATGGGAACTTTGAAGCAGCTTTTGATAAAGCACCTTTTGGTCATGTCTCCCAAATCAATATGATGAACGATGCTATGGCTGTCTCGTGGGCAAGTTCTAATGAAACACCAGACTTTTACAAGTCACTCGACAATTGCTATGCTGGTTTCAGAGTCATGGGTGTTAACTTTGAAGTGCTGCGCAACCAGCTTAAAAAACCTCTCGAAGCCGGTAAAACCTATTGTCTTCAGTTTAAACTAAAACTAAAAAAAGAAAATTCTTTTGGATTTAACGGTGTCTCTGCTTCTGTCTCTAAAGATGTCCGATTTTTTAAAAATAGTGAAGAGGGCAGAAGGGCCGGACTGGTATTACAATCACACCCGGATATAGTCTTAGGTTGCCGCGATCAGTGGATGTCCATTAGCGGTAGTTTTGAGGCTGAAGGCGGTGAACAATATTTGTACATCAGTAACTTCTCGGATCTTAGTAAACTTAAAGTATTCAAAGCAGATAGCTTCGCAGGCGATTATGTAGACGAAATCTATTATTACATAGATGATGTGGTGCTCATCGAAGAATCAGAAGATTATCGCTGCCCTTGCAATGTGAAAGGTTGTGAACTTAATTTTGAAGTTAAACCAGATACACCCGCTGTTGCAGAAACTATTTATTCTAATCCCAAAGTTGGACAAACCCTGGTGCTTCGCAATATCCAATTTGAGACCGCTAAATGGACCCTGCTGCCTGAATCTTTCGGACAGCTGGATACCTTGGTTGAATTGCTGCTTAAATTTCCTACTATGGTGGTCGAAATTAGCGGTCATACCGATAATAAAGGCAAACCTAAAGACAATCTCCTCTTATCTCAGAACCGTGCCAATGCTGTGGTTGCCTATCTGGTTGAAGCTGGTATTCCCGCCGAACAATTAGTGGCAAAAGGATACGGTCAAGATCTGCCAATAGACACCAACGACAACGATAAAGGTCGCTTAAACAACAGGAGAGTAGAGTTCAAAATACTGGAATTGTAAAGGGTTGTGCACCTATTGCAAAGCCTTATTCAATATGTTTTTTCGCTATTTAATAGTATTATTGCTCTATGAAAATCACTTTTTGCGGAGCGGCCAGAACTGTAACAGGCAGTAAGCACTTACTGACCACTGATTCAGGTAAAAACATTTTGTTGGATTGTGGGATGTTTCAGGGTGAAGGGCACGATACGCTTCCCCTTAATAACCACTGGGGCTTCGAGCCAAGAACACTCGATTATGTGCTCGTGTCTCATGCCCACATCGATCATACAGGTTTGCTTCCTAAATTGTACAAAGACGGATTTAAAGGTAAGATATATGCCACCGCTGGTACAGTAGCACTTTGCGAAATAATGCTGATGGATAGTGCCAGAATTCAGGAAAGTGATTTGCGCTATATCAACAAAAGAAAGATTGAAAAAAAACAAAAACCCATTGAACCTTTATATGATGAAGAAGATGCTAAACAGGTTCTGGATAATTTTGAAATATTGCCCCATAATGGCACCCGCGTAATCGATGATGAAATCACTGTTTCAACCACCGAAAGCGGTCACATACTTGGAAGTGTTGCTTTGCACCTTCAGATAAAAGCCAATGATGGTCGTGTTGTTAAACTAACCTTTACGGGTGATATCGGCAGAACCAATGATGCTATTCTTAAAGGTCCCGCTCCATTTCCTCAATCTGATTATATTATTTGTGAAAGTACCTACGGTAACCGTTTGCATGCGCCACAAACCAATGTTGAAGAAAAGCTGCTGAGTGTGGTGCAGGAAACCTGCGTTAAACGAGGCGGTAAAATCGTGATTCCTGCTTTTAGTATCGACCGTACCCAGGAAATTGTCTATGCCCTGGATCAGCTGTCTCACGAAGGAAAATTACCATCTATTGATGTCTTTGTAGATAGTCCCTTATCTGTTAAAGCTACCGGCGTGATGTCTAAACACAAGGAATACTACAACAAAGAAATACTAGACTATATCTCTGTCGACGGTAATCCTTTTGAGTTTCCGCGATTGCATTTCGTGGAATCTGCCGAAGAATCTAAGAAAATCAATACACTGAAAGCGCCATGTGTCATTATTTCAGCGAGTGGTATGGCCGAAGCTGGCAGAGTGAAACACCATATTAAAAACACAATCGAAGATCCAAAGAATACGATCCTTTTAGTGGGATTTGCCTCTGAATCATCTTTGGCTGGTCGCTTAAAAGCTGGCGATCAGGAGGTGCGTATTTTCGGAGATTTCTTTAAAGTGAAAGCCCAGATTGATAGCATGGAGAACTTTAGTGCTCATGCTGATTACAACGAAATGCTGCAATACCTGACCTGTCAGGATCCCGCTAAAGTGAAAAAACTATTTCTCGTACATGGCGAATACGAAACCCAGAAAGACTGGGCTGAGAAGCTGGTAAATGCCGGCTTCCTCAATATTGAAATACCTTCAAAAGGTGACGAATTTATATTATAACAATGCTTAAACCCGATAGAAAAACCAAACTCTTTATTTTACTTGGAAGCTTTTTTGTAACCAATGCCATAATCGCCGAATTTATAGGTGCTAAAATATTTTCATTAGAAGCTACCCTTGGTATTCAAAAATTTGATATCAGTATTCTAGGCTTCGAACACCTCAGCTTTGAACTCACCTGTGGGGTCATTCTCTGGCCTGTTGTGTTTATCATGACCGATATTATCAATGAATACTATGGCAAAGATGGTGTGCGACGATTAAGCTATATCGCCGCTGGAATGATAGCCTATGCTTTCGTGATGGTCTATTTGTCCATCGGTTCTTCTCCCGCTGGCTGGTGGATTGATTCTGCTCAGAAAAGTGGGGTAGATAATATGCAAACGGCTTTCGGTGCTGTCTTTGGTCAGGGTCTTTGGATCATCATCGGCTCTTTGGTGGCATTCCTGGTTGGTCAGTTAGTGGATGTGTATGTTTTCCATTGGATCAAATCCAGTTCTGGTAACAAAAATCTATGGCTTAGAAGCACTGGGTCTACTCTGGTCTCTCAGCTTATCGATAGTTTTGTTGTGCTGTTTATTGCTTTCTATATCGGCAACAACTGGACGATGTCACAAGTTCTGGCGATCGGTCTAATGAACTATATTTATAAATTTACAGTCGCTGTCCTCATGACGCCAGTGATTTACTTACTCCATAATAAAATTGACAAATATCTAGGAAAAGATCTAAGCGACAAATTAGTGAAGTCGGCAGATCAGCAATATGAAGCATAGTCTGGCCCTTATACTGGCTCTATTACTGATTCAATGCTCAGGCAGGCGTCATAAAATTACGCGGGCACCAGATATTTCTACTGTACAAACCAAAGACTCTGTTAACTGGAAGGCGCTTGGACCCATTGGCGCGCCTTTGCCTATGGGCATTTACAGCACTATTTCTCAAAGTGGCTCCGGTCGCTTTATGTGTATTAGTGTCAATCCGGATAATGCAAAGGATATACTGATAGGTCATGCTACAGCAGGGATATTCAGAACGACCGATGGTGGCATTTCTTACACCCAAACAATGCATGTGGGTTTGGCCTCTGGGGTTTATAAAATAGAACGCTTTCCCGATAATCCTAAACACCTGATAGCCGCTACTGCTATCGAACTTGATGATCACTTACAATATGGCTATGGCTTAATCGAATCATTGGATGGTGGTGCTTCCTGGTTCAGAAATTCGCTGAAAACAGAGCCCACTTTAGAGGCCAAAGAGCCTTTCATGGATGTAGTCATTACCGACCCAAAAAAAAGTAAAAGTTTAGTCAGTATCAGTCGGCACAAAGTATATCTTTCCAATAATGCTGGCGCTTCCTGGCAAATGAGCTACGAAAGTCGGTATGACCTAAAACATATTATCGTAAGTAACGAGGATCCTCAAACGATGATCATTTGTGGCACCGGGATTCTTTTAAGCACCGATGGGGGTTACACGTTCAATGATCTCACTACTGATGTCTCTTCGATTTTTGGCTTAATACCCAATAGTCAAAGTCTTTTCCATGTTGCGTTTTCAAAAAAACATCCCGGAATGCTGTATTTTGTAAGTCAGAATCAAACAGTCAATATCATCTCTGCTTATCTGAATGAACTCGATGAACCGAAATGGCTGGATTATAACCAGGTGCCACTAAGTAATACCCACCTTGCGTTTAATGTGCAAATCGAAGATGGTATCGAAACTCTCTGGTTAGGTACGTCTAAATTGTTCAGAAGTCAAGCTGCTCCTAATAGTCAGAACAGCATTGCTGGTCCCACTTTTAAAAGAATTGGCAGTTCCTTATCTGGTGAAAAAGACTTTCTCAATGAAGGGATAAATGCAATTACTGTTGATGCTAAAGGTCAAGTTTGGATTTGCACAGATGGTGGGGTCAGTGTTTATAAAGCTTCTTATGAACAAAATAGGACATCGGAAAAACTCGCGTATAATGTATTAATTCCGCCAAGTTTATATTCAATTACCAGCGAAACACTAAATCTGAATGCGTCTCATTTATATGGATTTGATCGCTCTGCGAATAATACAATTGTGGCTGGAGCAGGAAGCAATGGGGTGTTTGTTTATCAAAACGGGAAATGGCTGAGCTCTGCTATTGCTGGATTTGCCAATAGGGTAGTGGCTATGGGAGATAGTTTGAAGTTTGCCGCTCTGGTGTCAAATAAGAATTTCATAACCACTGATAATGGGTTGACTTATAAATATGCTCACGCTGGATCTGAGCAACTTAATGCTCAGATGTCCTATCACTCAAAAACAGGCTTCTTTTTTATTGCTAATAATCAACTTTACAGAAAGCAAGCCAGCGGCTATTTCGAATTACTAAGCTCGGGTATCAGCAGTCAGCACAATCAGATTAATGCATTTAATGTTGACCCTGTAAATGAAAAAGATATTTGGTTAGCGTATCAAAATTCGAATGCAAAATCTGATAAAATACTATGGCATACCGATGATGGGGGTTTGACCTGGAAAGATTATTCTGCCATGCTGCCTGTTCTAAAAAATGCATCGGTTTCAGGTATCTGTAAAAATAAAAAAACTGAGATTGCCATTAGTTTTAAGCAGATTGACAAAAAAGATGAATCGAACAAAGTCTATATCTCTTACGATGGCGGACGAACTTTTCATAACCAATCAAAGGGTTTGCCAAATTTGCCGGTTCTTTGTCTGGTGAATGCCGCCGGAAGATGGATATGCGGCACAGCAAATGGTGTTTACATCTTCGATCAGAAACAATGGAAACCATTAGGAAAAAACTTCCCTGAAGTTGGGGTTTCTGAAATGAAGTATCAGGCTTCTGATAAAATGCTGTTGGTGTCTACTACTGGCAGAGGCTTATGGGGGATATCCCTAAAGTGATTATGCCTTCTGAGATTTTGTAAAAAACTTCTTGATTTTTTCCAGGGTTTTCTGGTAGCGGTCTTTGTCAAAAATAGCAGATTCATTGGCCGCCCGGTTAAGAACAAAAATACCAACAGGGAAGAGGATAATGCTGGCCAGCCACGCACCCAACCATTCTGAAACAATGCCTTCGCGACCCATTTTGATGCCAATCATGTTGATGACATAATAGAGGATAAACATGATGATGGAGACCACCATCGGCATGCCTATACCACCTTTTCTGATGATAGTACCCAGCGGTGCTGCCAAAAGAAACAAAACGATCAATACAAAAGATAAGGTGAATTTTTCATGCCATTTGATGGTGAACATTCGATCGTCGTTCTTAATGTCTTCAAGTTGTTGAGCAGACGATTCGATAATGCCTTTTAAGTTTCGTGTAGAACCTAATGCCATATCGAGAATGCTGTACCGGTTTATTTTAGCAAAATTATTAATAATGGTATCCTGAACAAGAGCGGGACTGTCCAAAACGTTAGGGCCCTGCATGAGTTCGTTTGGATTAGGATAATAGGGGCGCAGATAATCTCGTGTGGCGGTATTCCTTTTTTTAATTTCTTTTCGCGATGAGTCGATGGCCAGTTGCAGCTCGTTAATATTCATCATCACTGCACTGCCCTTGAAAAGTTCTTTATCGGTTTGCTTTAAGTCGAGGTCGCTTAAGTCAAAGGTCATTTTCTGTTCTTTGAAGAAAGTAGTGGTCGCTGGAATGCGTTTGTTGTAATTGCTGTTTTCGACCAGCTCTTCGTAACGTGTGCCGTTTTTGAGGGTGAAATACAACAATCGTTTATCGTCGCTGAGTTTCATCTGTCCAGATTCCGCTCTTACAATTGATAACTCACTATAACCAGGCTTTGCTTCGTAGATTAAAATATCTCTGATGGTTTCGTTGTCTTTGTCCTTTTTGCCGATTTTTATTTGATAGCCTTCAATCCCGTCATAGAAAACGCCTTCCTGAATATCGAAGGCTGGTTTTTTATTGCGAATATCCCAAAGTAAACTTTTGGCTTCCAGATTGGCTTTGGGAATGACAATGTTAGAGACATAAAAAGTAGCTAAAGCTAAAAATACAATAATAATAAAAGCAGGAGCCAGAGCGCGATAGATGCTAACTCCAGAGGCTTTTAAGGCAACCATCTCATAAGATTCAGATAAGTTGCCGAAAGTCATCAGACTTGAAAGCAATACTGCTAAAGGCAAGGCCATCGGAATCAGATCTGCCAGCGAAAAGAATAAAAGACGCGCTACAACGTGCCATTCTAAACCTTTGCCTACCAGATCATCGATGTATTTCCATAGAAATAACATCAGAAATAAAAACATAGAGATGAAGAAGGTGCCCAAAAAGGGACCAATGAATGCTTTAACAACTAAGAGGTTTATTTTCTTCATCCGGGGTAAGTACCTGAAAGCACAACTACATGCAAACAGTATTCCAAAGAATTATGCGCCCATGACATCTTTCAGGGTTTCTACCTGAGCATGCCATAGTTCTTCAATTTCTCGTCTTTCTTCTTCTTTGCAAAATTCAGTCACTTTCAATGCAACATCTTCTGTTAACTCATCAATAATGATGTCAATCTCTATGTATTCGTCTTCCGGACTGTTTTCAAATCTAAAACGAACGGATTTGTTGTTGACAGTTTTTAAGAGGGTAGCTTTTAATTCCTGACCGTCGTCGAAAATAAATACGTAGTCGAGGCGACTTTTTAACGTGACTTTATGTGCAAACCATTCCTGCAAGCCAGAGGCAGTACTGATATAGTTAAATAAAATACTCGGCGAACACTTTATTGGAAATTCCAAAACCACTTCAACTCTGCCTTGTTTTTTTGACATAAATTTCAAATAATTATTGTACTCGCAATTAAATCAATTTTTATTACCTTAAAAAATAAAATTTGTGCAATATTTGTAAAATTTTAAATTGAAGAAACTCCTCCAAGATAAAAGCACTTCCCTTATCTGTCATTTAATACTGGCAATAGGTGTACTGCCGTTTGTTTTGCTCTATCCAAAATCTGTTTCTCTCTTATTTATTAATGGATATCACTCAGCATTTTTAGATGTGGTATTGTACCACATAACACGCCTGCCTGAATTGGCATTTATCGTTTTTGTTGTGGTTTTGGCGTTTTTCGCAGAAAGAAGAATCCTAATGGCCGTCATAATTGCTATGGCTTTATGTGGTATTTGTATCGTTCTGTTCAAGAATTTTGTTTTTCCTGATTTTTTCAGACCTTATCACTGGCTAAATGGTAATAAAGTAGCCTTCCATCATGTGCCTGGTATTCATCTGCACTCTAACGGTAGTTTTCCTTCGGGTCATACTATCTCGGCATTCTGCGCCTTGGCATTAGTTGGCTTTATCAGCAAAAAACCCTGGGTGCAATTTTTGTTGTTTTTGCTGGCCTGTCTGTCTGGCTACTCCAGGGTCTATGCCGCTCAGCACTACCTAATGGATGTCTATGCTGGTGCAATCTTCGGATTTGTAGTGGCTTTAATGGTCTATCATATCTTTACCAATAATTTCAAAACACCTTTCTGGAGCCAGCCTCTGATTAAATTTTAATGCATGAAAAGCAACGTTAACCCTATTCATTATTTTTTAATCATTCTTATAGCCAGTGTGCTTTTTCTGCCTTATCTGGGTTCGGTGCATTTGTTCGACTGGGATGAAATCAATTTTGCTGAGTCGGCAAGAGAAATGATACTCACCGGTAACTACTCTCAAGTGCAAATCAATTACCAGGCATTCTGGGAGAAACCTCCTTTGTTTATCTGGATGCAGGTTCTGTCGATGAAGGTCTTTGGTATTAATGAATTTGCGGCGCGTTTTCCCAATGTTGTTTTCGGGATATTGACGCTTTGTTTGATCTATAAAACAGGTCGCAAATACTTCAAAGGTCATATCGCCCACTGGTGGGTGCTAAGCTACCTGGGTGCCATTACGCCTCATTTTTATTTCAAAACAGGCCTGATTGATCCGGTCTTTAACTTTTTTATCTTTTTAAGTATTCTCGAGTTTTACAAGGTTATTAGTATTTCCAGTACTGCCTATAATGCCAACAGACATTTTTTAATGGCTGGAATTTATACCGGTATCGCCATTCTTTGTAAAGGACCGGTAGCTTTGCTGGTCGGACTTTTAGTGCTGTTCTCCATGGTGTTCGCCAAGCGAATGGTGTGGTTCTTTACTATGAGCAATGTACTGATCTATTTGTTTGTTACAGGTATGGTTAGTTCTATCTGGTTTATTCCTGAAACACTCAAAAACGGTCCCTATTTCCTGGTAGAATTTATTAATTATCAAATAGGCCTCTTTTCACAGAATGTCGCAGGGCATGAGCAGCCGTTTTATTACCATACCCTGGTGCTTCTGGTCGGTTGTTTCCCCATATCACTGATAGCGCAAAAAAAATAAAAAAAGAATGAGTTCTATACCTATCCCGAAAATCTATTCAGAACTACCATGCTCTGCCTTTTCTGGGTTGTGCTGATATTGTTCTCAATCGTAAGAACTAAAATCGTTCATTACTCTTCTCTTTGCTGGTTGCCACTAACTTTTTTAAGTGCCTACAGCATCGAAAGTATTAACCATGGTATCTTTAAGTTTAAATGGTACTTCAAGGTTTTCATCATCGCACTCGGGACTCTGCTAGCCTCTGCTTTCATCGCCTTCCCATTGATTATGGCATATCAACGCCAATGGTTGCTCGATTTAATTGGAGACGATTTCAGCAAAGCGAATTTTGCCGCCGATGTTAACTGGAGCGCTGGAGATGCAGTGCCAGGCGTGCTATTGCTAATTGTTATTGGCGTTTTTATTTACCATTTATTTAGAAACAAACCAGTTGTCACTTTCGGGGCCTTATTAATGGGTAATGTAATTGTCATTTGGATGCTGTCAGTTGGTTTTACCGGTAAAATAGAACAACATACCCAGGGAGCAGCGATTAACTTTTTTGAATCGGTAAAAAACGAAAAGTGTTACATCTTCAATGCTGGCTATAAGTCGTATGCCCACTATTTCTATGCCGCCACAAAACCATTGAAGTATATGGATGGACTCAATTTGTTTAATGAGAAGTATTACCGCCAGAAACGTAAAACGTCTTATCTACAGTTAAGTGAAGCTGAAAAAGCTGAGTTGGATGACTTGCAAAAACGCTGGTTAATTGAAGGTCCTGTTGATCGCACAGTCTACTTTATCGTTAAAATTGATGATAGGGAAGATATTCCCCAGTTCAAAAATCTAAAGGAAATCTTAAATAAAAATGGTTTCGTTGTCTATAAGCGAATCCAATAAGACATAAAAAAAACCACATGCTTTTGAGATGTGGTTTTTTTAAAATATTTATAATGACTATTTGATCATTAAGGTAACATCGTTAAATGCACCTTCGGTGATGGTCATTGTTGGGCCACCGGTAGATGATGTCATGGTCGTGTTGAAAGTACCTGAAATCTTTTTGTTAGTAGCATCATATTTAGTGATGTTTAAACTTGAACTTGCAGTATAACCAAAGAAGGTATTCAGGAAGGTCATGAAATCAATACCACTGAAATAATAAATGTTATAGTCTGAACCAGTCATGGTGTAAGTACCTACTCTTGGGTTTTTCAATAACACATTGAACAGAATCATGGTAGAGTCTGTAGAATTGGTTCTGAAAGCCATCATTGATAAAGTGTCACCTTCAACTGATGCACCAACAGATGGCATCATTGAATCTAAGAAAGGCACCATTTTGCTGCGTGAATCTGATTCCCATGCAGTACCGTTAACTTTGCAGGTAAATACATCAGTTTTAGCAGTAGGGGTAGAAGTTGAAGGCTTTTCTTCTTCTTCTTTGCAAGAACTAAAGCCAATAGCTAGAGTTGCAAATAAAACAATCGAATAATTAAGAATTTTTTTCATATTACTTTTAACAAATAAGTTCACAAATATACAGACGATTGTCTAAATACAAATTGATTACAATTAAATATTGAGATTCTCAAGTCGTCATTCACTGCTGTTTGTCTATTGGGAATTGATATTTGTCGAATTGTTACAGTCTTTTGTTGATTGATTATTAGTTGATTAAGTAAATAATTCGAAGTTTTTAACAATTGCTTTATTTAGTCTTTTCGGGTATTTGTTAAGTACAGCCTAAAACAATACCTTTGCTGCCCAATTTATCAAGACATTAATGGATCGTAATTCTTATATAGGCCTAGGACTGATTTTCGTAATTCTAATCGGTTATTTTTACATCAACAAACCAAATGATGCAGAACTTGCTGTGCAGAAACGTTATGCTGATTCTATTCAGAACGTGAAAGTTCTGGCAGAGAAAAAAGCAGAACTGGATAAAATCAAAAAAGAACAGGAAAAAGACAGTCTTAAAAAAGTGCTGTTAACCGATACCAATGCCCTTAAAGGTAAATTTGGTGGTTTTGCTGCTCAGGCTATTGGCGAAGAAAAAGTAACAGTCCTCGAAAATGCAGATATTAAAATCAGTCTCTCTAACAAAGGTGGTCGCATCCAGCAGGTAGAACTTAAACAATACAAAACAGACGCCAGAAAGCCTGTTCTGATGCTAGATGAGAAATACTCAGAAAACTACATCCTCTTCACAAATAAAAATCTGGAAGTTAAATCAGATGAGTTTTTCTGGGAGCCTGTCAACCAAACTTCAAACTCTGTAAGCTTCCGCCTGAGCAATGGTCCGGATAGCTATATCGAACACATCTATTCAATTCCGGAAAAAGGATATAACGTAACACACCGCATTGCTACCAAAGGCATGAATGGTCAGCTGGAGTCTGCCAAAGGTATCCGTTATGTGATGAGCACCGATATCAATCTTCAGGAAAGAGAAATTGAAGAGGAAAAAAAGAAAACGACCTTCTATTTTAAATACGCTGAAGAAACAGCTGACTATATAGGCGAAACTAAAAACGAAAAGCAAGATTTAGAAAATGCTACCGAATGGGTGAGTTTCAAACAACAGTTTTTCAATTCTACCATCATTTCTAAAACACCTTTCCTTAAATCAAGTTCAATAACTACGGATAACGCTAAAGCTAATTCAAATGTTAAACACTTAAGCGCTAACCTGATTTTACCTGTTAAAGTTGGTGCTGAACAGGATATAGAACTAAGCTATTTCTTCGGACCGAACCAGTATGAGCTGTTAAAAGAACAAAAGAACGGTCTGGATAAAATTATTCCATTGGGTTGGGGCATATTTGGTTGGATGAACCGTTTCATGATCATCCCAATCTTTAATTTCCTGAAAACGTATCTAAGTAATTATGGTATCATCATTTTGTTACTGACCTTAATTATTAAGACCCTTCTATTGCCACTTGTATTCAAATCTTATAAATCTACCGCTAAAATGCGTTTGCTGAAGCCTGAGATGGACGAGATTAAGGAGAAGTACAAAGATGATATGCAAACACAACAAATGGAAAACCTTAAGCTTTACAAGAAAGCAGGGGTTAATCCACTGGGCGGATGTTTGCCTATGTTGTTGCAGATGCCTATCCTGATTGCTGTGTTTCAATTTGTGCCTTCGGCTTTCGAATTCAGACAAGAAGCTTTCTTGTGGGCGGATGATTTGTCGATTTATGATTCCATCTGGACATTTGGCAAATTGCCAATCATCGATTCAATCTATGGTGATCACGTGAGTTTATTCACCTTGTTAATGACGATTTCTACACTCATCTATACCAAAATGAACAACGAGCTAACCGCTGGTATGAATGAGCAGATGAAATACATCAGTTATATCATGCCAATCTTGTTCCTTGGATTCTTTAACAAGTATGCTGCAGCTTTAACTTATTACTATTTCTTATCTAACGTTGTTACGTTCACTCAACAATGGGCTATTCGCAAATTTGTTGATGAGAATAAATTGAAATCTCAGATTCACGAAGCTAAAAACAGAAAAGAAGACGATAAAAAATCGGCCTTCCAGAAGCGTCTCGAAGAAATGGCTAAAACCAGAAATGAGCTGCAGTCTGTAAGAAAGAAAAAGTAAGATGCAGCTGTTCTTTTGTCATACTCTTAATGGTAGCAATGCCAGTTTGAATGATGAAGAATCAAGACATCTGAAAGTGCTCAGAAAGCAGGTAGGAGATAGCATCGCCTGTATTGATGGAAAGGGCAATTTACTTAAATGTACCATTCTTAAAATAGGGAAGGATCACACCGACTTGCAGGTGGATGATTGTCAGTTTATGCCGCTTGAACGCAAGTACGCCCTTCATCTCTTAATTGCTCCCACTAAAAATAATGAACGCATCGAATGGATGCTCGAAAAAGCAGTAGAGTGCGGCATTGATGTCATTACTTTTATTGAAACTGATCATTCTGAAAAACACCGGATCAATATGAGCAGACTGGAGCGTATTGCCATTTCAGCCCTCAAACAGAGCGGCAGATACTACCTGCCAGAGATTCAATCTCTGCAAAAGTTATCAGATGTCCAATTAGAACCGTGCTTTTTCTTTGCCCATTGCGCTGAAGGAAATAAAAACACTTTGAAAGATTATTTTGCCCAACAATCACCGCAAGGGAATTACCAGGTCCTGATTGGACCAGAAGGCGATTTTTCAAGTGCAGAAATCGATCGTTTTTATAAAATTGGCGGGCAGGGTTTGAGTCTCGGAACCGGTAGATTGCGCACAGAAACGGCGGGCTTGTATATTGCAATGACTTTCAGTGCCTTGTCCTGAATTTGCCCATTTTCACTTTTTTGAGTATATTTGCATGTCTTTGATTCCCGACTGGGAACCGACTTAAGGTTGACTATTGGTCAGCGACTTAAGGTCTTAAAGAACCATTATATGATAATTCAAAACCAAGCTGTAAGGCTGATATTGGCAAAATGTGATACTGGAGCAGGTAAAAAAGGTGCTGAAAAAGGACCTGATGCTCTCGTGAGCGAGTTGAAAAAGTTTGAAATTGGTTTTGATGACGTTCATACCCTTGAGTTTGACAATGTGAATGAAAATGCGTCAATGCAATTTTGTAAACACATTGAAACGGTTAGCAACAATGCCGCAAGATTGTCTGAGGCGGTTCTTGAATCTGTAAAAGCTGGGAAAAAGACCTTTATCTTCTCAGGTGATCACAGTAATGCCATCGGCGGATTAAGTGGTTTTAGCAACGCACACCCGGATAAAACAATCGGTGTTATCTGGATTGATGCACATGCCGATCTTCACTCACCTTATACTACACCTTCTGGCAATATGCACGGTATGCCATTGGCTGCGCTTATTGGGGCAGATAATATCAGCGAAGCTAAGAATGTATTAAGTGATATAGAAGTGGCGGCATGGAATGCTCTAAAAACAGTTGGAGATGGTCCCACGCCCAAAATACAGCCCGAAAATCTGGTGTTTATTGCCATCAGAGATGCCGAACCTCAGGAGTGGCATTTAATCGATCAGTACAATATCAAAAACTTTGAACCCGAATACATCAAAGAACACGGCATTTACAACGTTATCAATAACAGTTTAAAGCACCTGGAACATTGTGATACTATTTATGTGTCCTTTGACGTAGATTCTATGGATCCCGGCATGGCTAACGGAACTGGTACGCCGGTAGAAAACGGACTCAGCAAAGCAGAAGCAGAGGCTGTCCTGAAAACCCTTGTACATCACCCTAAAACTGGTTTGCTTGAAATTACTGAAATCAATCCAAGTTTAGATACAATGCCCCATAAAATGGCCGTATTGACAGCCGAAATTCTTGCATCGGCTTTGAAAGGGTAATTCAAGGGCGATTTAATCTCTCACATACTGAAAAAACTGTCGCATTCTGTCTTTATTAATCATTGATTTTAATTAATCCATCGTTTTTTGGCGATTTTAATTTGATTTGAAGAAAAACTGTGGAAACATTTGTAGAAAGTGTTAGTTTTAGCCGTTAAAATTTCGTATTTTTACACTTTATTTACTAATATAAATTAAGTATGAGCGGAAGCACAGACAAGAGTAATTATGGAGCGGATAATATCCAGGTTCTTGAAGGATTAGAAGCCGTAAGAAAAAGACCCGCGATGTATATCGGGGATGTAGGTCCAAAAGGTTTGCACCATTTGGTGTATGAGGTAGTCGATAACAGTATTGACGAAGCATTAGCAGGTTACGCTAAAAACATCGAAGTATTTATCAATCCTGATAACAGTATCACAGTTTCTGACGACGGTCGTGGTATTCCAACCGGTTTACACGCTAAAGAACAAAAATCGGCCTTGGAGGTTGTTATGACAGTTCTCCACGCTGGTGGTAAATTCGATAAAGATACTTATAAAGTTTCTGGTGGTTTGCACGGTGTGGGTGTGAGTTGCGTAAACGCTCTATCTACCTTACTAACTGCTACCGTTTACCGTGAAGGTAAAATCTTCCAGCAAGAATACAGCTGTGGTAAACCATTGTATGATGTTAAAGTGATTGGTGATACTGACAAACGCGGTACTACCGTTCAGTTTAAACCAGATGGTTCTATCTTCTACAATACAGAATACAATTTTGATACGCTTGCTAATCGTTTGAGAGAGTTGGCTTACCTTAACAAAGGTATCCGTCTTAACCTGACAGATTTAAGAGTAGAGGGCGATGCTGAACCTCGCAATGAAGTGTTCCATAGTCAGGAAGGTTTGAAAGAGTTCATCATGTACCTCGATTCAACCCGCGAAAGCATTATTCCTGAACCTATCTACGCTGAAGGTGAAAAACAAGGTATTCCTATCGAAATCGCTTTCCAGTACAACTCTGGTTACAGCGAAAATCTTCATAGCTACGTTAATAACATCAATACCATTGAAGGAGGTACACACGTTGCCGGTTTCAGAAGAGGCTTAACCAGAACCCTTAAGGCTTATGCCGATAAAGAAGGTCTCCTGAAAAACCTGAAGTTTGAAATCAGTGGTGACGACTTCCGTGAAGGACTTACAGGCGTTATCTCTGTTAAAGTACAAGAGCCTCAGTTCGAAGGTCAGACTAAAACTAAATTAGGTAACAACGAAGTAATGGGTGCCGTGGATGTCTGTGTTGGTGAAATTCTGGGTAATTACCTCGAAGAACATCCAAAAGATGCCAAAACCATTGTCAATAAAGTAATTCTAGCCGCTACTGCCCGTCACGCTGCCCGTAAAGCCCGCGAAATGGTGCAAAGAAAAGGCGCTATGAGTGGTATGGGTCTGCCAGGTAAACTGAGTGACTGTTCAAGTACCGATCCTGCAAAATGCGAAATATACCTGGTGGAGGGAGACTCTGCAGGTGGAACCGCAAAACAAGGTAGAGACAGGGTATTCCAGGCTATTATGCCACTAAGAGGTAAGAAAAAAAAAAAAAAAAAAGCGATGGAA
>JAIXYV010000060.1 GCA_027490055.1 Bacteroidota bacterium
TATTAATCAAATTGAAGTTTTTAAATTGTGAAGATGAAAACACTGGTATGAATATCTCTAATGTTCTCTTGAACATATTTATCTGTATGCCTCCTGTTTGGCAGAAATCAACCTTTAATCCCACGTTTGTATTATTCAGGCGACGCATGTATTGGTATACACCCAAATCAACATAGAATGACACTGGAATGACACCTGGAAAATCAAATTCGTTGGTCAATGTTATCATCCATCTGTCGCTTGCTTCTATGTCAACTAAGTTTCTCAATCCTCCCCTGTTTAGTATTTGTCGCCCAAAAATAGATGTGTTAGTGTAACGTGTTTCATTTCTTCCCATTAATGCCTCTGAATAATTGTAATCACGATTTCCCGAATTTGAACTGATAAAAAATTTCTGATTTTCGAATTCGCCTTTTCTATTTAAAAATATCCCAGCAAATAACTCCGATCTGACAAACTTCTTCTTCTTGTACTGATGCTTCAACACCAGATTCATCCAGGTTTTTACATACTGTGATGATCCCGGATTAAACTTATTATTACCAGCATACTCAGCAGATAATTTAAATGCCATGCGGTTAATAGGATGCCCATTGTCTAATCCGTATTCAAGACGCGTATAATTATAAAAATAATCCTTGGAAAAATGCTGTTCTCCTAAATTACCAAAAGTATCTTTCTCAACTAAATAATGATTGTCTCTCAAACCCGTATGCGTAAAGTTCAACAACAAATACTGCACTCTCGCATCGTTGCAATAAGGCTTATTTTTAAACCTGAATTTAATAAATGGCTGCAATCTATAATACTGGTTCATTTTCGAACTGGTAGTTAGTCCGAATACCTGCGACTGTATGCCAAGTTCCATCATGTCCAAGGCGCCATTAAGCTTTTTCTTACCACTTATTCTGGCATAACCATTCACATGTTTATTTTTAAATGAATATCCTGGCACTATCGTATAATCTATCGTTCTTTGATTCAGAATAGAATTATTAATAGCCAGTACCGGATACAAACCATCATAAATATTATAGCCAGCAAATGGCGTAAGATTAACATGAAGATTCTTATTATATGATGGTAAATTGAATGGAAAATACCAGCCTATAAAACCTTTCTTCTGTCCGTTGTTGTGATAGTTCTTCTCCATCATAAATCCACTCGGATTGGGATGAACCTGTGGTGTTTGTTTAATCAAACTGTCTAGTTTGCTGCTGCCTTTTACAGAATAAAAGCCTCTTTTTTCACGAACATCCATCTGATTGTTGTCGTTCAGTATATCATCAAAAAACCAGCTTAAATCCCTTCCAGAAGTCTTTTCAAAACTCTTTTGAATATCACCGGGCAAAGGATGCTTATACTTCCACTCATTGAAGTAATTTTGAAAACACTTCAGGAATACTGAATCTCCCAAAACCTGATTTAAATAGGCAAATGCCAATGGACCTTTTCCATACAAAATAACCCCGTAATTGCTGTAAGTATAAGATTCAGACGACAAGGACAATGCTTGTGTTTTATGCTGTGAAGCAATGCCTTTATAGCCAATCAGAGAGGTGTGATTATTCACCCAATTTCTAAAAGTCATCCTGCCATAAAAATCCGGATCAGCTGTTATCTCTTTACATAAATATGGGTTGATATGATTTGTTACCCGCTTATCAAAATACGAATTAATGCTTTCATCCATCCAGGGATAGGTCCGTTCATCACTCCCTAAAATACCGTAAAACCAATTATGACCGACTTCGTGCACAATGGTTTCGGCATCTAAATCTTTACAAATTGTGATTGTCGGATATTCCATGCCCTCTCCTGCTTTCAAATTACCCACCACCAGTTTGCAGGTTTTATAGGGGTAATTGCCCACTAATTTGCTGTATAAACGAACCGCTGAATCTAAATACGCAAGTCCCGTAGAACTCTTAATATAGTCAAGTTTGTTGCCATATACTTCCAGCATCACTATACTTGAATCATTGAGTTTTATTGATTTCTTAACATGAACAAATTTCGAAGAAGCAAACCAGGCAAAATCATGGATATTAGATTCCGTAAATCTGTATGTTTTATAGCCAAGCGTGTCCTTAAATTCTACCATATTACCTGTAGCTGCTACTGTCATGCTATCGGGAACAGAAATCCTCACATCGAAGGCACCATATTCGCTGTAAAATTCACCCTGGTCTAAATACGACATTGGATGCCATCCATTGATATCGTATACCGCAGGCTTTGGATACCACTGGGTGATAGCAAAAAAAGCCTTGTTAGCAACCCCACCTCTAGAAATAAGTTCTGGCAATTTTACTGTAAAAGGTGTTTGTATTTTAATAGATTCCCCAGATTGCAGAGGACTGTTTAGTTTTAGTTTGATAATATCTTCATGACCAGGAACATACTCCCATTTTAAACTGAGGCCTTTAGTGGTAAAATTTAACTGACTAATATGGCCGCGCTGACTTTCCTCAAAAAACTCAAACTCTATCTTGCCATTTTTGAGTTGTTGTCTGGCAAATGGTGTCGAGACATTCTTATAAGCATTAGGCCATACATGGAGATAAATTTCACTTAAACTGGAAGGCGAATTATTGAAATAGCTCAGTTCTATTGCCCCTTCGAGCGTCTGATTGGCCGTGTTTAAAGTAACATCAATTACATAATTGACATTCTGTTGCCAAACTGCTTGATTAGTAACTGTTTGTGCCGATACTTTTACTATTGATAAACAAAGTAAAATGGTGTTAAAAAATAATTTCACTGATGCAAAAATAAGTTTTCTTTCTTTTATATTTGTGCAAGCGAAAGCAAAGTAAGTTGATAAAATTTGACCTTTTGCCCAATAAATAAAATATGTTTGACGATTTTGACGATAACGATTCTGCCGGTGAAGACTTCTTCAACAATGTCGACATAGATGAAACGCTTCAAAAGTTTGAGAAACTTAGCAGCGACCAGTCAGTATTCTTTTCAGAAGAAGAAATAGAAGCCTTGTCCTATCATTTTTTCATCAACAATGAACAGGATAATCAAATGGCCATCATTGAACATGGATTATACCTTTTTCCCAATAAAGTTGATTTCTTAGTTGAAAAGGCCTCCATCCTCTCCATGAAAAATGAGCACACAGCTGCGCTGGAAATCATCAGAATAGCCAAAACTAATGAGCCTTATAATTCTATCGTCCATAAAATGGAAGGTGAGATCTTAATAGATCTTGACCTGTTAGAAGATGCCGAAGAATCTTTCATACTTGCTATTGAGTTTTCAGAATTCGAAGACGATGAATTTGTGGTTGATATTTATGTCAATTACGCCCAGTTACTCAGTCAGAATTCACAATTAGATAAAGCCAATAAGTTGATTGAAAAAGCCATTAAGCGCTACCCCAACAACGAACAACTTTTCAATCAGCTGTCATTAAATTTTATATCCAACAGCCAATATGATAAGGCCATTGACTATCTTAAAAAACAAATAGATGCTGATCCATATGCCTACTTGAGCTGGTACCACTTAGGTCGCTTTTATGAACTAACCAATCAGCAGGACCTGGCACTGAGCGCCTACGAATATTCAGGCCTGGCCAACGCAGATTCAAAAAATGCCTTCTTCAACATTGGGGGTATTTATGAAAGTCGCGGCGACTTCGATAAAGCGATTGAAAATTACAACAGCTGTATTAAGAATCAAGGCGATTTATACCCATTTATTTGTATTGCAAGATGCTATCTGGCACTTGAAAATGGCGAAATGGCAAGACTCTACCTTAAGAAAGCTGCGAACCTCGAGCTTATCTTGCCTGAGTACAACTATTTAATAGGCTATTCCTACCTGACAGATAAAACACCTTTGAAAGCATTACCATACTTTAAAAAAGTTTTTAAAGAGGACCAGGAAGACTTTACGGCTCTAAAAGGCATTTTTACCTGCTATGCAGAACTAGAATCAGATGCAGAGTTTGAAGAACTCTACGCTTCCCAAATGGACACCAATTACGATTTGCTGATGATTAACTGGAAAGAAATGGCCAGTGTACTCTATCACAGCGAAGCTGATACTTTACTGGAACAGTTTTTACTTGAAGTAAAAGCCAACAAAAGAATGGATAATGAACTGGAAGGCGCACTGATTTGTATCAAGTATGACCAGGAACCTTCGGAATCCAACAAGGATTCCATAATTTCGCGCCTAATTAATCAATTTGACGATACTCTGGAAAGCGTTAAACTTTTTTGTAATGAACTTTACGAAAATGACGAATTCAAAAAGCTAGTCAATATATACCAAACAGACAATGAATAGTGAAATATTTAAACTGACACAACTACCTGAACGCTCAGTGCAGCCTAGAGAAAGCGGACTGACAATGGTAATGGACAAAGGACTCAGCATCCGCGAATCCCTTGATTTGATTGAACACGGAAGTCACCTTATCGACCTGCTAAAACTGGGTTTCGGAACTGCCTATGTTACACCAAAACTAAAAGAAAAAATCGGTCACTACAAAAAAGCTGGTTTCAAAGTATACTTCGGTGGTACCCTTTTCGAAGCCTATGCCATCAGAAACCAGTTCGACGATTACAGAAGAGTAATGGATTACTACGGCGTTGAACACGTTGAAGTAAGCGATGGTTCTATGGAAATAGAACATGATAAGAAATGTGAATTTATCCGCACATTATCTAAAGACTATACGGTTATATCTGAAGTTGGATCTAAAGATGCCGAAAAAATTATCCCGCCATATGAGTGGATTGAAATGATGGAGAAAGAACTTGAAGCTGGCGTTTGGAAAGTAATTGCAGAAGCCAGAGAAAGTGGCACTGTTGGTGTTTTCAGAGGTACCGGAGAAGTTCGTTCAGGTTTAGTAGCCGAAATAATCCGCAAAATCCCTCAGGATAAAATTATCTGGGAAGCACCTCTTAAATCTCAACAAGTTTGGTTCATCAAATTGTATGGCGCCAATGTTAACTTAGGAAATATTGCCCCTAATGAACTTATCGCTCTTGAAACCCTTCGTCTCGGCCTCAGAGGAGATAGCTTCGATTTTTACCTTAATAAAGAAAACCCTTCCCACTAAATCATGTTAGTTGAACAAATTAATAAAGACCTTATCGACGCTATGAAAGCGAAAGATGAGGCCAAACTTAGAGCAATAAGAGCCATCAAATCGGCATTCCTCCTTGCAGGTACTGAGACAGGCTCTAAAGATATTACCGATGAAATCGCTATGAAAGCTATGCAAAAGATGGCTAAACAGCGCAAAGACAGCATTGATATTTTTGTTAAAGAAAACCGTCAGGACCTGGCTCAAAAGGAACAAGAAGAACTTGCTATTATTCAGTCATACCTGCCTCAGGAACTTAGCAAAGAAGAAATACTCGCTACCCTGAAACCAATCGTTGAACAATCTGGCGCTACAAGCATGAAAGAAATCGGCAAAGTAATGCCCCTGGCCATGAAAGCTATGGCCGGAAAGGCAGATGGTAAAGCGATTAATGAAGCTCTGAGAGAACTTTTACCTAATTAATATCAGTCGCCTTAATTGGTGATTGTATTAATTTTATAGTACTTTTGCAGTTCAAAATAGTATTATTTTTATGAAAAACACACTCAACACTTTACTAATCACAGTATTATCTTCTTTCGTTTTCATGGGCGGATGCTTGTCAAAGTACACTTCCGTTAACTTTGATTACCCAACCGAAGGTAGTATTCAAACTTCAGCTATCACTTCAACAGGTACACAAACCTTTGGTGAAACGGTATTAACATCTGGCCTAAAAGCTGAATTAGAAAAAAACAACACTTCACTAGATTTATTAGATGAGTTGAAATTAAAATCAGCTACAATCACTATTGAAAATGACTCTTTAGCCAATTTTGATAATGTAGAAATGCTTGAATTATGGTTAGCTGCTGACGGCATGCCAGAAGTTCTAATCGCTACTAAAAATCCAGTTGCCAATGGTGTCAACACCATCGCTTTAGATGTTAATTCAACTGAAAACCTGGCTAACTATATCAAAGCAACTTCTTTTACTTACAAAGTGAAAGGTACTAACTCTGGACCATTAGCTGCAATGTCTTTAAAAGCTTCAGTGGTATGGACCATCAAAGCAAGTGCTAAATAAGATTTTATAAAATTCATTTTAAAGCCTCCGAAAGGGGGCTTTTTTATTACTTCAAGTGCATAAGGTGCATCAGCCACGAACTGCCTAGTCCGGCCAGATAACCCACTATCACATCTGTAGGATAGTGCTTGCCGGCTTTCACTCTTAAATACCCCTCAAGAGCAGGTAAAACAAATGCCGCACTCCAGATATATGGATTAGCCTTACTGTCTTTATAATATGTACTATGAGCAAAGGCAAAACTAAAACAGGTTGCAGACACCGTAGTGGTATGTGCAGAAAAGAAAGACATTCTGGCATCAGGCTTAAGTTTGTTTTCTAAATCAACTGAGGCATTATATGTATACGGACGATTGCGCTTACTGAATTTGGCTAAATTGGCAATCGACTGTGACAATAAAAAACTCTGTATAGTAACATTAGCAATTGGCAAAAAATCAGAACGACTGCCTTTATTAAAAGCAAAATAAGCTGGCAATAACATTGATCCTGCCGCCAGATAATCGCTGGCCCTGGCAATCTTTGGATTCCATTGTGAACAGGCATAACGATCAAAACGATTGATGTCTGCGCTATTTAATACGTTTATCTGTGCTACTGTTAATGGTGTTACTTTCTCCTGAAAGTATAATGCACCTCCTAAAACCAGAGCGCTACCGCCCATTAATGGCAAGTCTTTCGAAGGCTTGTATGTATACGAATACTGAGCCTGAGCAACTGAAAAGCATAAAAAAAAGCTGAGACAAAGGCTCAACTTTCTTAATGTTGTATTACGACAGTTTGATAGCATGCTGCAATTATACAGCAAAACTTTCACCGCAGCCGCATGTGCGCTTAGCGTTCGGATTGATAAAGTTAAAACCTTTACCATTTAGACCGTCCGTAAAATCCAGTTCTGTGCCAGCCAGATAAAGGTAGCTTTTTAAATCGCAAACGATTTTAACATCGTCAACTACAAATTCCTGATCAGACTCTTTCATTTCATTGTCAAAATCCAGATCATAACTCAAACCACTGCATCCGCCACCTTTTACTGAAACCCTAACAAAATAATCAGGGCCCATTTTTTCTTCGCTCATCAATTGATGAACTTTAACTTTTGCATTATCTGTTATACTGATTCCTGCAGACATAATTAATAGTGTTTTTTATCGTCTTCTATTGGTTCTAAACCGTTTTTAACACGGTAGTCGTTGATAGCAGATTTAATAGCATCCTCAGCTAATACACTGCAGTGAATTTTCACTGGTGGTAAAGCCAATTCCTCTACGATATCCATATTGTCTATCTTCAATGCATCATTGACACTTTTACCTTTCAACCATTCTGTTGCCAGACTGGATGAAGCGATTGCGCTACCACAACCGAAAGTTTTGAATTTTGCATCTTTAATGATACCTGTTACTTCGTCTACTTCAATTTGTAAACGCATTACATCCCCGCACTCAGGAGCGCCTACTAGGCCTGTTCCTACCTGCTTGCTGCTTTTATCCAATGTACCGATGTTTCTCGGATTGGTATAATGGTCTATTACTTTCTCTGAATATGCCATACTATTTTTTTATTTTAATGTTCTTGCCAAACGATTGTTTTTAAATCTATGCCCTCTTTGAACATCTCCCAAAGCGGACTCATATCACGCAGTTTTGTTACTGCTTCTTTTACGTGGTTAATTGCGAAGTCTACCTCTTCATCGGTGGTGAATCTGCTTAAACCAAATCTTAGTGAGGAATGCGCCAGTTCGTCGTCGAGACCTAAGGCCTTCAACACATAACTTGGCTCCAGACTGGCACTGGTACACGCCGATCCGGATGATACAGCAATGTCTTTTACTCCCATGATCAAGCCTTCTCCCTCTACATATTTGAAGGACATATTGCTGACATGTGGTAAACGATGTTCTGTGTTACCGTTAATATAAGATTCTTCCAGAACTAATAAAGATTGCTCTAATCTGTCACGCATCTTTGAAATACGCGCTGTATCCTCTGCCATTTCCAAACGGCATAGCTCACATGCTTTTCCTAAACCGACAATGCCTGGTACATTTAGAGTACCGCTTCTCATACCGCGCTCGTGTCCGCCGCCATCCATCTGAGCTGTAACTTTAATTCTTGGATTTTTTCTTCTTACATAAAGTACTCCAACACCTTTCGGACCGTACATTTTATGACCTGAAAAACTCATTAAATCGATACCATCTGCAATAACATCTACAGGTATTTTACCAACAGCCTGAGTAGCGTCTGTGTGAAATAACACACCCTTACTTTTACATAGTTGAGCAATTTCTCTGATTGGCTGAATCACACCGATTTCATTGTTAGCATACATGATGCTTGCAAGAACGGTATTAGGCTTTATAGCTGCTTCAACTTGCTCAATAGTAATTAAACCATCTTCTCTTGCTTTCAAGTACGTTACTTCCGCACCTGCTTTCTCGATATGCTTTAAAGTATCCAGAACCGCTTTGTGCTCAGTTTCAACTGTTATAAAATGATTGCCTTTTGCAGCATACATTTCAAACACACCTTTAATTGCTAAGTTATTTGATTCAGTTGCACCACTGGTGATAATAATCTCCTTGGCATCAGCATTGATCAATGCCGCCATCTGCTCTCTGGCATAGTCTACCGCCTCTTCTGCTTTCCAGCCAAATGAGTGATTTCTACTGGCAGCATTACCAAAATTATCGGTAAAATAAGGCAACATTGCTTCCAGAACTCTAGGATCCATCGGAGTGGTTGCATTATTATCCAGATATATAGGTAGTTTTAACATAATTCTTATTTAGACTAATTCTAAGCGCAAAAATAGTATATATTCACTTAATATCCACCAATATTTTTATTGAATGTGATATTGAATTTCTTTATAACACTGTAGACTACCAATTGTTTGAGGTATTTAATCTGTTTATTAATCGACGCGCTTTTGATATATCAGTAAAATATTGGTATTTTGCAGTAAGATGAACAAAATTGAACATATTGGCATTGCCGTTAAGGACATTGAGGTTTCTAATCAATTGTTTTCCAAATTGTTGAACACCCAACCCTATAAAACTGAAGCCGTTGAAAGCGAAGGTGTTATCACAAGTTTTTTTATGGTTGGAGAAACTAAGATCGAATTACTGCAAGCCACGCATCCAGACAGTGCTATTGCCAAGTTCATAGAAAAAAAAGGTGAAGGCATACACCATATAGCCTTCGGTGTAGACGATGCCAACAACGAAATTTCGAGACTTCTGGGGGAAGGTTTTGAAATGATTCATCAGATCGCTAAAGCCGGTGCAGATAATAAAATGATTGCTTTTGCCCATCCAAAAAGCACCAATGGGGTTCTTACTGAAGTTTGCTCAGATAGAGACCAGGCATCTTAATACTCCTAATTTGCGTCTTAATACTATGCTTCGCTATATAACACTGTGTGTTTTTACCCTTCTGCTCAACCTCATATCGAGTGCACAGTTAGTGCCCTTCAGAGTCAATAATAACTGGGGTTACAGCAACACTAAGGGCAATATTATTATTCCGGGTAATTTCGAATTCACTGATTTCTTTCAGGACAGTATTGGCTTTGTTATGAAAGATTCTATGTTTTATGCCATTTCAACTAAAGGCGAGATACTTAACGGACCGTACACACATTATGGTAATTTCAACCGTGGTTTATGTCCTGTTCAGGAAAAAAATGGACATTGCTACTACATCGACCAAACCGGTAAAAGCAGTATTGACATGGGTTTCACTGCCGCCGAAAACTTCTCGGAAGGATTGGCTGTCGTATCTTTAAATAAGAAACTTGGTATCATCAATACCAAAGGTCAATGGATCAGACAACCAGATTTTGACACCTCCAGCGCTTTCTTTAAATCCGGTTTTTTACTGGCCATTTCAAAAGGAAAATATTTCTATATCAACCGAAAGGGACAAACACTGAATTTACCGGACACTGTTTTACCAGGTGGAATCTTCAGCGAAGGACTGGCGCCAGTTTACGTGATAAAACCTTTCAACAGTGATGGTCAGAGAATGCCAACTAATTACCTCGAATTTATCGACTCAACTGGCAAGGTCGTATTAAATCATTTTGTAAATGATGGTTTCGATTATTCTGAATACATACGTCTGGAAAAAGAATTCAGAGATGGAAAAGCCATTATAAAAACGAAAAATGAACTGGGCTGGGACTTTTTTTTCCTGGATAAAAAAGGTCGCTTCTCTCCCCTGTATTCTTCGACAAGACAACTAGGTGATTCATTGTTTCTTGGAGCTATAGGTTATTATATGTCTGACATCAGAATCGTAGACTCTAATTACTATGTTGCCGGACAATTTCAACAAAAACCAACTCAGGTTGGCGAATTTGGTAATGGCTTATTGCCATACAGAGATAAAGAAGGCTATTGGGGCTATGTTAATTCTAATTGTCAGCAAAAAATACAAGCTAAATATTCTGCAGCATTTCCATTTAAAAACGGATTTGCCTTTGTAATATACTATGGAAGACAAGGTGTAATCGACACCACTGGTCGCGAATATTTTATTGATAAAAACGACTAATCCACCTTCAATCGGATACTTTTGCTATTGGCTATAAACTCAGGAACATACATACATTGCGCAGTAGCAATGCCAGTAATGAAAAGACCACTTTGTTGCACATATAACTTATAACTCAACTGATAGTTACCTTTTGCTAAATAGTCTATAAAAAAGTTAGTTGAAACATCTCTGGTTACCTGATAATAGCCCAATCCGTTTTGCCATTGATAATTGCTTAAAACATCTGTAGGCTCGGTTCCGCTACCACGCTGGTCTTTGACATGCACATACTCTAGATTTCTGTCTGTTTTGATACTTAACACAACCTCCAGAACATCCCCAATGCTTAAACTGTCTTTCTCGCCCAGAATTTGCTTTTGCTGTATGCCATTGATTAGTCGTGTTACATAAATCGTTTTATCAATACTTAAACCTGTGTTATTTTTTGTGACCTTTTCAATATCTTCAAAATACTGCCAATGAAGGGCGCCATAAGCAAAATCAGACGTTATAGCATTTAAAGTAACCTTACCCATATCACTACTGATTCTTGAAGGATCCACTTTAGTAATTGAATAACCAGTTCCAGCCTGTTTTTGAGCAGGAATAATTGCAGTACTACCTAATGTCACAGATACATCCTGAGAATTTTTAAGAACAGGAGAATAGTTGAGGATTGCATAACAGGCATCTGCTGTACTGCGGGTACTCGACCACGACTGGGTTTGCTTTTGTCTTAATAACCAAATCTGTTGTTCTTTAATGGCAGCCAAATTGCCACTTACTTTGAAATAGGCTTCCATTATCGCCGCTTGTGTTTCCACTGGCGAATCATACCAATACCATCCACCTTTATTACCTGGCCAATACATGCCCATCTCCTCACTTCTAACAGCCATATCATCAAATGATTTTATAATCAATTGTGGTACTGTTGAGCCTGGTGACATTGATTTAATAATAACAGCTGCTTGTGCCCGATTGATGTAGTTTAATTTATTCCAGTAAAGCGCTGTATGTTTCAGATAATACTGAACTACTTCATGATCAAACCCAAAGCCAGTGCCAGAAAATGCCATTTTAGCATATAAATAATTCAAATGCAGAGGATATAAAATTTCGCCAGTATCCTTCTTATAATATTCATAATCCCGTTTAGCTTGTTGGTCAAGATAGTTGACTGCTTTTGAAATGACAGGCATATAGTCTGACACATCTATTCCCATTGCTTTTAATTTACCAAACCCAATAACAATCGTCTGTGTAATGTAAACATTGTCATCCATGCCTGAAAACCATGGAAATCCGCCACCTGGCAACTGCATGTCTCTGAGTTTGCGATACGATTTCTCGATAGATGCCTTCATTTTTGATGTCTCAAACACTCTACCTAATTGTGCTTGTCTTTCTGACTCATTGTTTGCTTCCATTAACCATGGTGTTTCGGTCAATACAGCCAGTTTAAGGTCTTCATTCTTGCTTAGCATACTACCCAGACCACTTGAAGGAGATCTTAACCACTGAGCAAACACCTGCTTCATTTCTGGATTCTTCTGATATAAATACTGTGAAATCGAATTACCATATAATCTGGTAAACAATTGCTCGGCACATTCATTAGGATATTCCATCATATACGGCAAGGCCATAACAGCATACCAACTTGGGTTATTGCACATTTCGACACTTAGACTTTTATGGACCAGCGAAGTACTTGTATTTTTTAATAAAGCTGTAAACTCCAATTCAGTGGTTCCGGCTTTTCTTACTGTCAGAGGCATCGAAGTTTGCACCATAGTGCGATTACTTAACACCAAAAGGGTATGCTGCTCGGCGTCCGAATAATTACCATTCTCTGCACTGATGGTAATATTTACCAGACCAGTGTAATTTGGAATTGCCAAAGGGAAACTTACTTGTCGAATACCATCTGCATCAAGTGTTATAAGCTTGTCAGAAGCAATGCCAGACCATTTTAATTCTTTACCATTGACAGCGTCACTAATACTAATCCGACAAGTTACCGTCATTGGTTGTTTAGTGGTATTGATAATTTTCGAAGCAATGTTAATCTGATCATTCTCCCTCAAAAAACGTGGCATATTGGGCTGTACCATCATCTTCTTCGAAGTTGTCACATAGGCATCATGATATCCCAGTTGCATGGTGGTACTATGACCCAGCATTTGCATGCGCCATTTTGTGAGTGCATCCGGCATTGTAAACTCTATCTGAATTTCTCCATTTTTTCCGGCATATAAATGAGGAAAAAAGAAGGCTGTTTCGTTAAAGTTTTTGCGAATACTTAAAGGATTACTGCTCTCAGACTTTTCTTTCTTGTCTTCTAGCATATTACTGTCTGTGCTAACCCTATCATATAAAACCACTTCTTTGTCATCCTCTTCATTTTTGGATTTATTAGCCAAAGTGCTTTTAAAAAAATAACTCCCATTACCATCACCAAAATTCCAGTAATATCTGAAATAATTATATCGGTCTTCAAGTCCCATTTTAGGGTAACTAAACGACCAATATGAATAGCCCTTTTCAGCAATATCTATCTTGATGTCTGAACTCATTTTATTGAAATACTCGTTAACAGACATCGAATAGTTGTAATCATTATATAACCAGAAGTTCCAGCTAGTGTGATTTACTATTTCATCTAAAGCCGCATCGTACATCACAGCAGCCATCTCCATGGCGGCTTTCTCAGAGGCGGGACCACTTAGCGTCAATATCCATTTTTCTTTGCTGCCGGGCTCTGTATCGCTTCTGAAACTCTTAACATTGACTTTAAGTTCTTTATTACTGTATGGCACTTTCAAGGTCAGATTAGTGGCATATCGTCGGTAATGACTTACTGCATAGACTTGTATAACAATATTGCCTCGATCTTTAGCTACAATTGGTAACTCTACTACCTCGACGCTCTCATTGAGTAAAACCATTTTATTAAACAGTAAACCTCTATTGCTTCTGGCTTCAACAAACACATACTGATCTTTCAGTCCCGACGCCAGAGCAATTTTAGCGGTCTGACCAGGTTCAAACACCAACCCGTTTAAACTGTATACCTGTACGACTTTGTTCTGTTTACAAATTTTAGAATTGGCTTCATTAACTGTAAACTCCGTCTCTGTTTTTAATGTTTTTCCTTTCGAATCTTTGGTTTCCAATACGGCGATATACCGACCAGGTTCTATTAGTGTCGTTGGATCAAGCAACGTAGAATTGCCATTATCATCAAAATACTGTCTCGAATACATCAATAGCCTTTCAGGCTGATAATTCGCAGGCAGATAATCGGCATGTCTCAAAGAATATTCTGTTGTGCTTAAAACAGATGTATCTGCCTCCCAAAATCTTACCTTCTTGAACTCTGTAACATCATTTAGTTTATAGACTGATATTATACCAGTAAATGGCAAAGGACTGTTCTCGGTGGTTTTGACGGCATACGTAATACTTACAGGCTGCGAATTCAACACAACAGGATCCACCAATAAATCAATCAAACGATCCGATTCGTAGATACTTAAATCCTTAGAAAAAGCGCGTACCTCGCCATTCAGATCGGTAACATTACCCGAAATTATAAATGAGTATGCGGCATTGGCTACATCGACCTGCTGTCCTGGGTCAGCAACAAAAGCAATATCAAAATTGCCATTCTTATCTGTTATAGTCTCTGCCGATTTTAGCTGAACACTTTCCGTGTTAAACCCTCTAAAATAATAGTAGTATGGCACACGCAAGACCCGAGATACTTTATAGCTCACTTTGGCGCCTACAACAGGGTATCCTGCCAAAGCCATCGCCTTACCAGTTAAGGCAATTTGGTCATTTAACTTGAATGCAGAAGTCGACGGCAAAATTTCAGCTTTAAACTTTGACAGTTTATATTCCTCTACTTTGATGCTGGTATAAGCTGATTGAAAATAGCCGTGTACAGTCAAAGAAAACTCACCCACTGAATTGTCATTAGGCAATTGAAAAAAACCAGAAGCGCTGCCATAGCTGTTGGTAGTTAACACTTTTTGTTGTTTAAGCTCACCGTTATGAGTTAATTTTAATGTAAACTTCAATTTCGCAATCGACTTTTTACCCTTATCATTATAAGCAATGCATTTAAAGTTAACTTTCTGACCAGGACGATAAATAGCCCTATCAGTAAGAATTTTAATCGAATTAAGATCTCGCTCGGGATAGTTATACTCACGGTATTCGCCAAAATCATAATACAATGAGTTGTCGCTGGTCTCGATTATATAGTTATCATACCAATTATTAGACTTGTCTTCGATTTTTATCCTGCCATCCTGACCGCTTATACCAGTGCTATGTAACAAAAATTTATCTTCCTTTCTACGCCAGAGCTGATACTTAACACCTTGTTGTGCCTTACCATTGGCAGCAGACACCAAATAGATTTCTCTATTCTTCTTAACAAACACCTTGTCATTAACAATTACTGGTGCCAGACTATACTGCAAAAGTGTGTCATCCCAACTTTGTTTATTGGCCACAGAAACAATATACACCCCCGACTTCAGTAATGGTAATTCCATTTCCACATGATGCATCTCCAGATCACTAAACGGCAATGTCTTTATCCTCAAATCATGCAATGGTTTGCCTAATTGCTGAACAAATGCAATAGTCGATTTCCTTTTCTTATAAGAATCGTATCGATCTTCTATAGATTTATAATAGTCAATTATATTGACTTTATAAATTTTCAAAAATACTGTATCTGTATTCTGATAACTTAAAAGAAAAAGGGGCTGTTTATCGGGTGCATTAACATGCTCAAAACTGGCTGAAACTGACGGTTTTTGCAAGTCGTATCTATAGCGCATCAAACGCGTATTTTGTTTAAAATCAGGACGCTTAATCAAAGCTTCATTCAATATATTAACTGCCTCAGCCTTATTTTCCTCTGCTATTTCAGTGGCAATTGCCAAGGCCACCAGATTGAGATAGGGTGATTCAGGACCATTTAGATATAATGCCTTCAATGATGACAAATACCACTTATTATTTTTGTATAACTGGATTAGATATTGGTACCTTTCTAAATCAAAATAAACATGGTTATAGCTCAATATCATCTGATACAATTGCAAAGTTTTAATAATTACTTTATCACCCTCATTGGCATCAAAAGTAGAAGCAATAAATTGCTTGTATCCTGCAAATACCTTGGCTGTATCAGGTAAAGCATAATTGGTTTTGATTTCATTGAGTGATCGTAAAATTTCTATACCCTGTAAAGCCATTGTTGCATTTAATCTGGGGGTAAACTCATAAGAACCTATGTCATCAAAAACCGGGAGATAATTATTGCTAAAAGGAAGATTGCCTGAATAGATAATGCTCTGATCGATGCAATACAGAATTTCAGCTTCTTGTCGCTGCGGCGACCAGTCAGATACTAATCTTGATGTATCGTTATATATCTCTTCAGCATTCTGTCTCTTGTAAAACGATTCTATAAATGCGGCCTTTTCCATCAGAATAAAGGCTCTATAATCACTCAGGGCTTTGTACTGCCAGTCTTTGACATCACCCAGTTCAGTCGCAAATAACTCTAAAGTAAACTTCTCTGTCTCATCTTCGTCAGCAAGATAAAGTCGTTTCAAATCAATGATTCTTCTAAAACATTTTACTCTAAAGCCTGTGTGACTTACAGCATCGGCTGTTTCTTTAATTTGAAAAACAAGATCCAATGCACTGGCATTTTGCCCTAATTCTTCCAACGAGTCTACCGACTTAAATCGGGCTGAAAAGTAGGCATCCGTGTAAGAACCCTTGTTTTGAGCTACTACTAAATTAGCGCTGACACTACACAACAGAATTAGAAAAATGTGTTTAATAATGTTTAGTTTTAAAAAGCCTGAATGGTTCATATTTGATTTATACAAATTTACCCTAAAAAGTAAATACTCTTGTGATTATTTGTGTAATTTTGCAACGGTGAATTTTTCTTCAAAAACCATAGAAAATGCTGTAAATGCCCTATCAGGTTTCCCTGGTGTGGGTAAGCGCAGTGCCCTTCGAATGGTAATGCACCTGCTTAAACGCCCTGTCGAAGAAGCTGAAAATTTATCTAAAGTCATTAATAAACTTAAAACAGAACTTACTCAGTGTACCGTTTGCTGTAATATTAGTGATTCCAACATCTGTAGCATCTGTAACAGCGTGAATAGAAACAGACTATTAGTTTGCGTAGTAGAAGACATGATGGATGTAATGGCCATCGAAAATACCGGTCAGTATAATGGCATGTACCATGTTTTAGGTGGACTGATTTCGCCAATCGATGGAGTGGGACCAGAAGAACTGAACATACGTGAATTAGTGGCCAGAATGGAAAATGAACCACCTGAAGAAATAATTATAGCTCTAAATGCCAATATCGAAGGGGATACTACAGCCTTTTACCTGGCAAGAAAACTTCAATCATTTCCGATTAAAATAAGCACCATTTCTAAAGGTATATCAGTAGGTAGCGAACTCGAGTACACCGACGAAATTACACTTGGCAGATCTCTTACCGCCAGAGTGCCTTATAGTATCTAAAGTTTTATCAGAATACTGCGCTCTTTGCGCTCATCCACTTCAATTTGAATTGTGTAAACACCTTTGCCAATTCCTTCAGTCTGAATTTGATTTTTACCGGTTTGTAACGCCCCTTCCATTACTTGTCTGCCATTCATATCTATTAACTTAAATACGCCTTCCTGAGGCAGGTTAACTACGATATTTTCTGTTATAAATACTGATTCAAGCCATTGCTTTTGCCTAAATGATGTAATTTCGGAATTAGATCCCGGACAAGAGACAATTGTTCTAATGAATGCGGTATCCGCACAATTAAAACTATCATATGTATAGACACTAACGTCATACGCCCCTGAGTCGGCATAGTAATGGATTTCTGTGGCGTTTCCGAAACCAGAATTGCCATCACCATATTGCCACCAGATGGATTTTGCAGGTTTACTTGTAGTGATACTGAATCGCTTGGTATGGCAGTTGATGCCGGTACTGGAGTCTAATGTTAGAATGCGCATATCACAAACAATATCTTTGCAATCAACCTTTACTTGCCAATTAGCTGTATCTGCACAATCAATAGAGTCCTTAATTATCAAACGGACATTATAAGTGCCATTCTTACTAAACTTGTGGATTGTAAAAGCATCCCCAGATGAATTACCGTCGCCAAAATCCCAGTTCAAAGCCTTAGTATTCTTACTGACAATAGAATTAAACTCATACTCGTTACAACTATAACTTAATGTATCAGCCGAGTAGATGCCAATCTCACTCAAATCACATGGATTTGAGCAGTTAACAGTAACGCTGATACACATGGAATCCTTACAGCCATTAGCATCTTCGATACGACCACACAATTGAAATGTGCCGTTTTGAGTGTAGGTATGTTTAGGTTTAATACAGGCACAAGAGTTGCCATCACCATAATTCCAGTAATATTTACTTACCGTTCCACCACTGACCTTATATTTAAAAAATAAATGGTTGCAGTCGCTGGCCGCGGTGTCCAGATAAACCTCCTCGAGCTTTAACTGACATGGTCCCTGAGCACTTAGGCCAGATAATACACTAATAAAAAAAAGTAGACTGTAAATTTTTCTCATCGTATTCAAGACAACAAATATACGAATTATGTTGCCTTAAACTTAATAGATAGAATGGCTTTCTATGGTTTGAACACCATCCTTCCAGCGAATGGCATACAGCCTGTAATCCTGTATCCAGAAATAGGTGTCTTTTGTTGGAATTTTATATTCTCTGAATGTATACATTTTGTATTTTATTGACTCCATAAATAAGGTGACTCTGCCTGTATCCCAATTACTATTGGTCAGATAAAACATGGAGTCGTTCCAGGAATTGCAACTCAAAAATACATACTTATCACGTTTCTTTTGTTGCTCAAAAAGTATGGTCTTCCCATCTCCCAAATGCACATCCGAACGATCGAGTTGTAATAATTTACCTATACCATAAGCATCATTCACCCATTGAGCATTGCCCTTGTACAAAACAGGAAAAGGAAACTGAATATAGTGTTGATATGACTGATTTCTGATGGAATAAAACGAAGGGTTTAACACGATACTTTCAGTTGAAAACACATTGAGAAATTTACTGATTTGTGGCTGATTGCTGATTACTTTAGTGCGATAAGCAACAGAATTATTAAAGTCAATAAAATACTCACTAAACATCATTTTCGCTGAGTCAAATTCTGGCAATACCACACACTTCCCTGTCAGTTCCAATGGAAAATAAGGTTGCAGATTAAAAACACCTGAGGCTGGTCGCTTAAATAAACAAAAACTCTTGAAGGCCAGTTGATCATCCAGTGAAATTAAACCGTATTGTATTCTTGAGTGCAGATTTTCTTTGATATAATATCTAAAACCAACGATGAGATCTGACTGATGATAGGTCAGGTTAACTATTGTAAAATTTGACAATGATTCTCTGTGTACCTTCCTCTCATTAGCTAAAATGCCACAAAACCCAATAGATTTGTTGTAAATGCTATTGACAATGGCGCTATCAGTCACTAATACCCTTTCAGTTATTGTCTTTCCTGTTTTCAATGAAAACAGTCTGATCGTTTTCTTATAAGCTATCGCCATCGTATCGCCTTTGCTCGTAAGGCCCAAGAGCAAATCGGCTCTGAGTTCGAAACATGAAATTAGCAATAGAAGCAGTAGTAGTTTTTTTGTCATTGCATTATAACGACTATTGAACTAAAATTATTTTATAAGTGCTTTATCTCATGGATAAATCGGGATACCGGGAATCCCATGACATTGTAATAACAACCATCAATTTTTCTGATACCTACATACCCAATAAACTCTTGTATACCGTAGGCGCCAGCCTTATCCAGTGGTTTGTGATTCTCCAGATAATAGCGGATCATATCATCGCTTAAGGGATTAAAAAAAACATCAGATGCTTCGTAAAAACTGATTTGTTTTTCGGCTGATCGGACACTAACGCCTGTGTAAACCGTATGTTTATGCCCCGATAAGCTTTTAAGCATTCTAAAAGCATCGTCCAAATCTACTGGTTTATTTAATACATGATCGTTTAACCAAACCACTGTATCAGCTGTTACAAGCAATTCGTTCCCGGCTAATTGACCAGTAAACGCTTTGCCCTTTTTCTCAGCCAGAAAAACAGGAATCTGCTCTGCTACCAACGATTCGTCAAAATCTTCCTCCACATCGATACGGACAATTTCCATTTCAAATCCGCTGTCTTTGATGAGTTGTTGGCGTCGTGGACTTTGAGAGGCGAGTAAAATTTTATGTTTGAAAAATGGCGCCATTAACAAAAAGGTATATTAAGAACACCTGCGAACATCACAAATTTAAGAAAGTGACTGGCCGATCCAAAATCGTCTTTGGTCTTTGCTCTTGCCAATTGATTGATAAAATAGAAGAGTGCAATGGTAACTAATCCCATAATCACAGAACTGATATACATATCTATACCCCAGGCCAGGAAACTATAAATGCCACAGAGCATAATTTCAATTCCACATAACAGATATACCAGAATTTTAGCACCCTTTGCTCCGATAAGTATAGGATAAGTTGTCAATCCACTGGCTTTGTCTCCTTCCATATCCTGCATATCCTTCACAATTTCGCGAATCAGACTAATGAAAAAAGCAAATACAACATAGCCGGAAAAATTAAAGAAGCCTGCCTCTACCTCGAAATTTACCAGCAATATACAGGAAGCAATCACCGCCGCACTGCACATGGCCACTATAATATTTCCAATTAAAGGAGTACCCTTGAGCTGTATGGAATACAAATATAAAATACCAATAATAGACAAATTGATTACCATGTACTGCTGAGAGAAAAAGTATGATACCGCAATAGAGGTAATATTAAGCAAGGCGTATAGTTTCCAGGCATTAGACTTACTGATGCTCACATCAATTAATAATTTTTCAGGCTTATTGATCTTGTCTGTTTGCACATCATAAATATCATTAACCACATAACCCGCAGCAGCAGTTAATACAGCCGGAATAATTAACAATACAGCTTTTAACCAGTAGTTATCAAGTGACTCATTGCGGTACTTCACCAATAACACTATCATTGTAGCAGCAATAATCAAAAGATTGTACGGGCGCACAATATGAATCTTACTTTTCATTAGGTCAATATTGAGGAATAATTTTTATATTGCCAATTAATACTACCAACAGATGTCCAGATCCAGATACCTTGTGCCGGTCATTTATTGCCTTTTAATAATTGGCTTATTCATTGCCCAGCAATATGATGCCTCTTTAATGACGGAATGGGCCATATTACCCCATAACCCAGCCTATTTAAAAGGCATTATAACAGCCGTTTTCATTCATGCCAATATAGAACACTTAAGTTCCAATTTCTTGCCGTTTGTGGTTTGTATTTTTGGCTTATTTTATTTTTATAATGAGATTGCACTCCGAATAACATTACTGGCCCATGTCGTTACTGGCACCTTGATCTGGCTGCTGGCCCGTCCCGTTTTTCATGTTGGTGCAAGCGGACTGATATACGCCTTAGTTCTATTTATTCTGACTAGTGCTTTGATTAAACGCAACAAAAAACTCATTGTTTTGGCCTTTATCGTCTTAACGTTTCAAGGCGGACTGATATGGGGACTCGTGCCTCAAAACACTCAGATTAGCTGGGAAAGTCACCTTTATGGCGCAATCACTGGTATTGTACTGGCTATTATGTTCAGAAAACACGGACCGGAGCCAGAGAAGCATCCATTAACAGATGAGGAATTCGAAGACACCGACGATTACGAACACTTATCAGTTTGATTGCTTTATTAGCTTTTCAGTAAACTGACTAATGCCGTCTCCGATAATAACAGTGTAAATACCATCTTCCAGAGCCTCTAAATTGATCCATCCACTGTTTGAAACTTCTGTATTCTCCTGCACCATTCTACCTGTTACATCATAAATTTTCAAACTAAAACTTTTACTTTCAGATGAATTTAACTGATAAAAACACGCAGTGCTGGCTGGGTTCGGCTGCAATTGTATTGTGTGTTTAATAGTCGAGCTCTCTATTGAACTGGTGTAATTTAGCAATGGTAGAATAACACTGGATACATTTGCTGAATTAAGATAGACAATGTTGCTGGCTACCAATGGGTTCAATAAACTATCCATACTATTGCCAGGATACATGGCGTTTCCGTTATTCATGTTGCGGTTATATTTCGGATAATTAGAAGAACTGATATCTATTCTGATTCGATGTCCTGCCAGAAATGTCAGACAAGTATTTGGAAGTTCTATGATACAATCGTAAACACCACCTTTACTCATCATAGCAACATTTGATAAGGCAAATCCATTTCTAAAGCGCATTCTGAATGCGGCATCGTTCACTAACATCGACTTACCATCAGGATACACATCGGTTAAACGGATATCAAAATCAGTATCCAGGCGATCTGAACCCACTTTTAATTGTACCTTTACTTTCCCCTTTAACACAACATCTTTGCTAAGCACAGCACTTGAAAAAACTAAAATATCGCCCCGCGATTCAACCAAAGTTTTCTGATCATATGGTCCCTGGTCTAGATCATTTCTTAAAGTACAACCTCCAACCGTTGGAGATGGATTAACTGGGTCGTAGGTAAAGGTTAGACTATCTGTTGCATTCTGAGGGATCTGAGTTTTTAATCCGCCATCCTTATGCAAATAAAAGGTTGTATTACTAACTCCCGATGGTGGCCAAACCTCTGAAGTCTTCCAGGCATTTTCTCCCATCTGATAATACATATATTTTGAATTGGATTCCCAGCCATTAGTGACATTTCTCAAATAGAAATCAAAGAACTTAAGGGCCATGGTATCGTTTTTGTCTTTAGCATTGGGATAACTAAGCTGTCCCTGCAAGTCGGTGCCAACCCTTGCAGAACCATGACCGCCATGGACCCATGGTCCCATCAGAATTTTATGTTTATCACGCACATTGACAGGAGACATAGTCCTAACGTCTTCATAAAAATCCATCATCAATTCGACATTGTGATCATACCATCCTCCAATCATAAAGCAAGGAACACGAATGCTGTCAGGATAATTGTTAGCGCTTTCTGTAAACGACCAGGTAAAATCTTTATAGGGATGTGCCATTAAAAAAGGTGTTAGTCCAAAACCTAACTGATCCAATTGCTCAACATATTCAGTCCGCAATACGCCATTAGGGTAATACTCATTATATAAAAACTGCGGTGCCGCTACCGAAGGATTAATACAGACAAGATGCGGCGGATTGGTTCTTGCTGTCTGATATTGAACTTTCCCCAAGGCTGATGGTCCCCAGGTACCTACTTTACCATTGCTCCAGCTCTGTTTAGCGATCCACTCGACGGTGCTGTAGCCATCACGACCGCGGTCGGGACTGCCCACATACTGCGCAGTTCGCGAGCCATAAAATCCCCTCCAGTCGGTGATGACAAAGATGAAATTACTTGTATTTAAATTTAAACCTATACCCATTGGCAAACCGGCAAAGCGAGATATTTGTCTGTTGTAGGGTGTCTGAATTAATATGACTGGTCCACTACTCATGCCAGATGGAATATAGATATCTGCGGCAAGCTTCCTGCCATCAGACATAGGGATAGAATCTATTACTGGGTTGAGTTGTGCATTAGCAGAATTAGCAAAAAGCAATAAGGTGGCGAATGAAAAGCATACGTGTTTGAGCATGTTGGTAGTTTGAATTGTCATCAAATTTAGTGTGTATTAATGGTCTCTTAGACGGTCGAATAATACACAGGTTGCAGGAATAGAGGAGATTTTATTTCAAATACGCTATTGAAAATACTTGCTAAATAAATTTTTATACTTGATTTTCAGTCATTTACAATTTATTTTCTTCATAACTAGACAACCTATTGAAGTTTGCACTGACTAACATTACAAAGAACAAAATAATCAAGTCATGAAAAGAAATTTAATCTACACCGGACTCGCATTAGTATCATTTGCATTGCTTATGGTAACTGGTTGCAAAAAAGAAACAACTGCTGTTGACACTAGCGCTCAGTATGATGCTCAATTATTAATCAGTGATGCCGACAATGCTTACAACAACACGAATGTAACAGAAGGCACAGAAACCACCGAATTCTACGCAGAAAACGAAGGCTTACCTGAAATGTATACCATCACTGAAGAAGATATGGACAGTGCAGGTTTCAAAAGAACTAAAGAAAAACGCTTTTTTACTTGCCTGAAAAAACTGGATTTAACAGATACACAAACCAAAAGAATCAGAATGTCAGTAAGAGCTTTTGAAGAGTGTAAATCAGCTGATATCAGAGCACATCGCGAAGCTTATGCTAAATTGCTAACACGTATCGAAAACCTTCGCAAAGAGTATGCTGCTCAATTGAAAAACGGCAAAATCACAAAAGCTCAGTTTGAGGCTAAAATGAAAGAACTAAGAAGCGATTTTGAAACTTCATTAAAAGTGATCAAAGCCAGCTATGCTAAAAGATTAAATGCTTGCTACGAAAAATTCATGAGAGCATTAAAAGAAGTGCTTACTGAAAGACAGTGGAAAGCCTTTGTAGATTGCTACAGATAATACTTACTCAATAATTGTTATAATAAAAAGCACTGCCATATGGTGGTGCTTTTTTATTAGGTAAACATTAAATTGATACCAAAATAAAAAGGGAACCCATTGCTAGGTTCCCTTTTCCGTTATATCATCAAAATTGCATTAGCTACATCCGCTGGTAGTTCCACAGGTTAAACAAGTGTAACATGTGCCTGAGCGAACTGTGATGTTACCGCAGCTCTTACAAGCTGGCGCGTCACCCATGCTTGGAGGCAGGTTAGCAGGTTTTTTAACTGCTTTAGGTGCACCTACAGAACTTGTTTCAGTTACCAGAGTTGGTTGAATTTCATTCTGTGCAAGGTTGAAACTTGCATCTACCGGAGAGATTTCATCAGCGATTTTTGGTTTAATGTGTAACTGCTCCTGACGGTTCAGATACTCGAAACCTAATAATCTGAAGATAAAGTCTACTACTGAAGTAGAAGATTTGATGTTGGCATGACCTTCAACCATACCACTTGGTTCAAATCTGCTGAATGTAAATTTATCATAATACTCTTCTAAAGGCACTCCGTATTGTAAACCTATTGACACTGCGATAGCGAAACAGTTCATCAATGAACGGAAACTTGCACCTTCTTTATGCATATCTACAAAGATTTCACCTAATGTTCCATCTTCGTATTCTCCTGTTCTAACAAAGATGGTGTTGCCATCGATTTTAGATTTCTGAGTGAATCCTTTGCGTTTGTTTGGAAGAATTTTTCTTGTTGCGATGTTTGATAACTGCTGCTTGAATGCTGCATTGTTGCTGCTGTTGATGATTAATCTTGCAGCTTCCAACACAATCTCCGGAGTTAAATCTTCAACTCTTGTTGAAGGACTTACACCCACAGCTTTTTCAACCATTTCTACAGTATCACTAACGGTTTCTTCAACTTCAGTTTTCTTGTCAGATTTGTTAGATAGAGGCTGAGACAATTTACAACCATCTCTGTATAATGCATTCGCTTTAATACCAAGTTTCCAGCTTAACTCATAACAAGATTTGATATCTTCTACAGTAGCTTCGTTTGGAAGGTTGATAGTTTTAGAGATAGCACCTGAGATGAAAGGCTGAGCAGCAGCCATCATTCTGATGTGTGAATGTGCATGTAAGAATCTTGTACCTTTATTACCACATTTGTTGGCTGTATCAAATACAGGGTAGTGCTCTTCTTTTAAGAATGGTGCACCTTCGATGGTCATTGTACCTGTTACGAACTCATTTGCAGCTTCAATTTCAGATCCTTTGAAACCTAATGCTTTCAATAAATTGAAATTAGAATCGTTGTATTGTGCTTCAGTGAAACCTAAGCGCTTCAGCATGTCTTCACCTAATGTGAACAGATTGAATACGAAATCGATATCAAATGCACGTTCTAACTGAGATTCAACAAGGGCAATATCCTGAGCGTTGAATCCTTTGGCCGCCAGAGTTTCGTGGTTGATGAACGGTGCATTAACCAAAGTAGCATGCCCTTTTGCGTAGTTGATAATTTCTTGTGACTCCTCAGCTGAGTAACCTAAAGTTTTTAAAGCTGCAGGAACTGCCTGGTTGATGATTTTGAAATAACCACCACCACTTAACTTTTTAAATTTCACTAATGCAAAGTCAGGCTCGATACCAGTAGTATCACAATCCATTACTAGACCAATAGTTCCAGTTGGAGCGATAACAGTTGACTGAGCGTTTCTGTAACCGAATTTTTCACCTAACATTAAAGCTTTGTCCCATGCATTGCAAGCTGATCTTAATAAATCTTCAGGGCAATGTTGAGGATCGATACCTACCGCTGGAATACTTAAACCTTCATATGCCAATGGCGTATTGTAGGCAGCATAACGGTGGTTACGCATTACACGCATCATATGCTTTTTGTTTTTCTCAAACATTTTAAATGGACCTTTAACGGCTGCCATTTCTGCACTGGTAGCATAAGACTGACCAGTTAATATAGAGGTTAAAGCACCGCAAATAGCGTTTGCTTTAGGACTGTCGTAAGGAATACCTGAAACCATTAACAGAGCACCTAAGTTAGCATAACCTAAACCAAGAGTTCTGTAATCGTAACTTAACTGAGCAACCTCTTTACTTGGGAACTGAGCCATTAACACTGAAATCTCAAGTACTGCTGTCCATAAACGGATAGCATATTCATAAGACACGATATCAAACTCAAGTTTCTCAACATCAAAGAACTTCATTAAGTTCAAAGAAGCCAGGTTACAAGCAGTGTTGTCAATAAACATATACTCTGAACATGGGTTAGAAGCGTTGATTCTTCCACCTTCAGGACAAGTGTGCCATTCGTTGATAGTATCATCATACTGAACACCAGGATCTGCACAAGCCCATGCAGCTTCACCAATCGCATCCCATACTTCACCAGATGGAATAGATTTCATTGGCTTACCAGTGCTTCTTGCAATAGTTTCCCAATTGCCACTCTGTTTTAAACTTTCGAAGAATTTATTTGGTATACGAACTGAGTTATTAGAGTTCTGACCAGAAACTGTAGCGTATGCTTCACCTTCGTAATCACTTGGGTAACCTGCATCAATTAATGCAGCAACTTTTTTCTCTTCGTTCTTTTTCCAGTTGATGAACTCCATGATTTCTGGATGGTCCATATCTAAACAAACCATTTTGGCTGCTCTTCTGGTTGTTCCTCCAGATTTGATTGCACCTGCAGCTCTGTCACCAATTTTCAGGAATGACATCAAGCCAGATGATGTTCCACCACCACTTAATTTTTCGCCATTACCTCTGATTCTTGAGAAGTTGGTACCAACACCGCTACCATATTTGAAGATACGGGCTTCACGTACCCATAAATCCATGATTCCACCTTCGTTTACTAAATCGTCATCAACTGACAAAATGAAACAAGCGTGTGGTTGTGGTCTCTCATATGCAGATGTAGAGCGGGTTAATTTTTCAGTTTCTGGGTCTACAAAATAATGGCCTTGTGGTTTACCGGCAATACCATATGCAGAGTGCAAGCCTGTGTTAAACCACTGAGGAGAATTCGGAGCTGATTGTTGCGCAATAATAGAGTATACTAACTCTTCATAAAAAATCTGAGCATCTTCAGTTGAAGCAAAATAACCATGTTTTTCGCCCCACTGTCTCCAGCAATCAGCCAATCTGTGCGCTACCTGTTTTACACTGGTCTCGCTACCTAATGAACCGTCTGCCTGAGGCACGCCAGCTTTTCTGAAATATTTTTGTGCTAAGATATCTGTAGCAACCTGACTCCATGATGCAGGTACTTCTACATTCTTCATTTCAAATACGATATCACCGTTCGGATTTTTAATTACCGATGTGCGGTATTCATACTGGAACAGGTCGTACGGAAGTACGCCGTCTTTGGTGTTCTGCCTTGTGAATTTAAGGCCCTTCTTCATTTGGTCTAGGTTTGGCTGCATATTAATTATTGGCGTTTGTAGTGTTGTGTTATTCTTTAAAACAAAAATGACTTCGATGCATTTTTTAGCAAAGAAGTCCTTCAAAACTACTCTTATCATTTGAACAAAATGAAATGGACTTTTCCACAGAAATCGCAAAACCCTTATGAGGTACTAATCTTCGCTTGTTGAAAACAAAAAAGTCCTATATTTTTCTTGGAGTTTAGAAAATTAGTTCTACCTTTACCCTCATAAATTAAAGCGTTCACACTACTGATGTCTAATTTACTTCAGCAAATATACACTATTAAAAATGAGCACAAAAAAGGCCTCGCAGTCCTTATTGACCCCGATCAGCCTTCCGAAAGTGTATTAAATATTGTACAGCTCTGTAAGTCGCATTTAATCGACTTTATTTTTGTCGGAGGTAGCCTCGTTACTTCCGGAGTTTTATCTAAAACTCTGCAAATCATTAAGTCGCATTTCGAAGGTCCGGTTTATATTTTTCCTGGCAACGAATTTATGATCGATGAACAGGCAGATGGTATCCTTTTTCTCTCCCTTCTCAGTGGCAGAAATCCGGAATATTTAATAGGAAAACAAATTGTTGCTGCACCAACTTTGGCAAAAAGTAATCTTGACATCGTTCCTACCGCCTACCTACTCATCGATGGAGGCCGCGAAACCAGTGTTAGTTACATCAGCAATACTAAACCTATTCCAGCAGATAAACCTGATATCGCCTCTGCAACAGCCCTTGCAGGCAAATTAATGGGGATGCAATGTATATATATGGATGCTGGTAGTGGTGCTTTACATTGTATTTCACCGAAAATGATTGCCCAGGTGAAAAAACAAGTTCACTTACCTTTAATTATTGGTGGCGGTATTCGCAATGCCGAAGCTGCCCTTAACGCCTATAAAGCAGGAGCAGATATTATTGTAATTGGAAATGGCGCTGAAGACGATAAGAGCCTGATCCAAACAATTGCCAATGTTAGAAATACTATCGGTCACTCAATAGAAGTTTAATATTTCCAGGTTTGAAAAAAAACGCTCCTTTCACTTTATTGCTGATTATTATTGCGCTATGCTTCCTTTTGCCTAATAATAATACAAGCATCGATTCGTGGTTTTATGCTGCTTCTGTCAAACACAATCACGACCTATTTAATAATAGTCATCACCTCCTGTATAATTTCTTTGCCTTCAAAACCTGGCAATTCCTCAATCTCATTTATCCCGTTAGCGCTCTGAAAGGTCTTTTACTATTAAATGCCTTTGCCGCATCTGTTTCTCTGTTTCTTTTCTCTCAGATCATTAAACTTGCTGGATACTCCTCTAAAAATGCCTTAATTCTTACTGCCTTTTGCGGGGCAAGTTTTGGCTTTCTTCGCTTTGCAACAGATGCCGAAACCTATATTCTGCCTTTGATGTGGACCTTCGGCTCCGCTTATTTCTATATTAAATCAGATAAGCCTCTCTACACCGCCCTGGCCTCCTTCTTCGCTGTTATTGCGGTTTGCACACATCAGTTACAAATCTGGTGGGCACTTGCTATGTTCATTCATATATGGTTTCTTTCAAAACGCAAGCTTGGCTCACAACTATTATTCTCATCTATACTACTTCTTATTCCAGTTATCTATTTCCAAACTTATGTAATGGGAAGGTATTGTAATATTAGTGTAACAGCATTCATTCTGGGAGAATACAGTACAGGAGGCGCCGGACTCGATGTTAGTCTTAAAGCGCTGCTACTTACAATCGTTAATTTTTTCAGAACCTTTCTTCAAGTTCATGGACAAATCATCTTCCTGCTTAAAAAATATCCCTATTTATCCCTTGCTGTTATTGCCTCTCTTATTAAAATCATCATTTTCGTCATCCTAAAAAGCCGCGAAATCATTATAATTCAAAAAAGAGTGCAACCTAACAATTTCGCACTGTTGTTCCTGCTTACCTTTGTTTTCAATCTTGTATTTGCATTCTTATCCTCTGGCAATGCCGAATTTATGGTAATGCTGCCATTTATGATGATGGCCTATATAGCATTTAAATATGAAGTAATAACCCATACCAGATCTTTGCTGATTGTTCTATTCATGTTGATATGGAATTTGTTTACCGGCATACTCCCATCCTGTTTCGAAAATCTTACTCAAACAGATGTTCAGTCTCAATTATACATTAATCAACCTGAGGCTTATTTTGTTTTTGAAAACAAACCTCAGGTCGAAAACCAGGTTTGTTATACTAAGAATTTCGAATCGAATAACCATTTTATTACGGCTGATCAGATTCAGCTCTATCTTGATTCCGGGAAAACTGTCTACACAGATTTCGGTATTAAAACAACCGCTTTAAGCAGAGCTTCTTTTCTTAAAGACGAACAGCAAAATGACATTCTAAAAAACTTTAAGTTGATAAAAACAGATTCTTTTCAAAATTTATATGGTAAAAACTACATCTATTTGATAAGTAAAAAAGATGAATAGTCTATTTTTGCACCCAGATTTATGTTGCCATCTAAAAAAACAATAGGTATCATCGGGGGCGGTCAGTTGGGCAAAATGCTCATTGAGGCCGGAAAACCCTGGAACATTCGTTATCACATTCTCGACATAGCCGACTCACCAGCCTCTGGTCTGGCCGACAAACATATCATCGGTAGCTTGATGGATGAAGCTAAAATATTGGAACTGGCTTCTGATTGTGATGTACTTACCTACGAAATTGAACATATCCATTTAGGTGCTCTGCAACAGCTAGAAGCCGAAGGTAAACTAATTATTCCTTCTCCAAAAATCCTTGAAATCATTCAGGACAAGGGTCTGCAAAAACTATTCTTTCAGCACCATCAAATTCCAACCACAGATTTTGAACTAGCTGAAAATCCTACTCAGTGGTCTGAAAAGCTCCTTAAATTAAAAGGTGATAAAGTAGCAGCAAAACTCAGAAAAGGCGGTTATGATGGTAAAGGCGTAGAGCTGGTAGATAAAAAAACCATGCTTGAGCAATACAATGCTATTCCTTTTTCTGAACCTGTTGTTCTGGAAGAATTTGTAGAAAATGCTATAGAATTGTCGGTGATAGTCGCTCGCAACAGTCAGGGTGATCTCCAAACTTTCCCTACTGCTGAAATGGAATTCGACCCAAAAGCCAACCTGGTGGAATTTCTCTTTGCTCCCGCTCAAGTCAGTCTTGAAATTGAAGAGAAAGCGAAAAGAATCGCCATGGATTGCATCATTAAACTTCAGGGCATTGGCTTGTTTGCTGTCGAAATGTTTTTGGATGCTAAAGGCAATATCTTCGTCAATGAAATCGCCCCTCGTCCGCATAACAGCGGTCACCATACCATCGAAGCCTGCTATACGAGCCAGTATGAGCAACTAAACAGAATTCTAATGGACATGCCACTGGGCAATACCGAACTTCTGAAACCTGCTGCTATGATTAATCTCCTTGGAGCAGAGGGCGTCAATGGTTTATACGAAATCACGGGTTTGGATACAATACTCGCACTTAAAGGTGTCTATATACACCTATATAATAAAACGCATACAAAGCCTAAAAGGAAAATGGGACACATTACCATTTTAGGAGATTCTATTGATGAAATAAGAGAAAAAGCAGCCATAGTAAAAAATCATCTTGGGATGAAACAACTCTAATTGGACATTCTATTTTTATCAGTTAAAAAAGTATCTTTGCACCATAATCACAATAGAGATGAAAGATGTTCTAATTATAATGGGTTCTGACAGCGACCTTCCAACCATGAAAGAAGCTGCAATGGTACTTGACAACATGGGTATCACCTATAAATTAACCATTGTTAGTGCACATCGTACCCCTCAAAGAATGTATGAAGCCGCACAGAATGCAAGAAAAGAAGGGTATAAATGTATCATTGCCGGGGCCGGCGGGGCGGCTCATTTACCAGGCATGACTGCCAGTTTAACTGAATTACCTGTTATCGGTGTTCCTATAAAATCTTCTACAATGTCTGGAACAGATTCTCTCTATAGTATCGTACAAATGCCTCCGGGTATTCCAGTGGGAACAATGGCCATTAATGGCGCGAAAAATGCCGGATTGTATGCCGCTAAAATTGTCGCCCAGTCTAATCCAGCTGTCTGGAATGAAATTGCAAAATTCATGAAGGAAATGGAAGACTCTGTGCTTGAAAAAGCTTCTGATCTGGAAGCTAAAGGATTCCAGAAATATCTGAATCAGCAATGATTATAGAACATGGCAATACCTTGCTATCTGACGAACTATTCACTCAGAAGTTTGTCTGCGACCTGGATGCCTGCAAAGGTGCATGTTGCGTTGAAGGCGATAGAGGCGCTCCGCTAAATAAATCCGATATAGAGGACATACAAAGAAACCTGGAGTTTATCAAACCTTACATGACCAGAAAAGGTCTGGAACTACTAAAACTTGAAGGATTCGCAGAAGGATTTGATGAACGCGATATGGCAACAACTTGCCTGCCAACTGGTGAATGTGTTTTTGCCTTCAGAGAAAAAGGTATCCTCAGTTGTGCTATTGAAAAATCTTATAAAGAAGGAAAAAGCGATTATTATAAACCTATAAGCTGTCACCTTTACCCGATCAGAGTTGGAAAAATTGGCGATATGGAATCTCTCAATTACCACCAGTGGAGCATCTGTAAAGCCGCTTGTAAACTGGGTAAGAAACTCAATCTTCCTGTTTTTCAATTTCTAAAAGAGCCTTTGATTCGCCAATATGGTACCGAATGGTATAGTGAACTTGAACTCATTTACCAGGAATACATGAGGCAGATGTCTGAAGACGAAGACTAATAGACTTAATGAGCCGACTGTGACTAAAGCCGAACTAACCGAAAAAATTAAACGATTTGTTCCTGAGGGTACAGAAGGCTATGTCGTCGACCTACTGATTCAGTACAAAATTCAATTAAAATTGAATAAACCACGTAGCAGTAAGTTCGGCGATTACCGTTCGCCAGGCATAGACAGCAGACATCATAGAATTACAGTCAATAAAGACCTGAACCCATATAATTTTCTGATTACTTTCTTACACGAAGTGGCGCACCTGACGGCTTTCGAAAAATTTAGAAATAGAATTGAACCTCACGGAAAAGAATGGAAATCAGAATTTAAAACAATACTTCAGCCTGTGGTTTCTCACCATCAGTTACCAGATGATATTATGGTTGCTATTCGCCATTATATGCACGACCCATCAGCAAGCAGTTGCAGCGATGCACATCTAATGAAAGTACTTGCCAGATACGATAAGGATCAGAAACTACTCCTGGAACAAGTGCCATTTGGTGCTCTATTTAAATTAGACACAGGAAGAGTCTTTAAAAAAGGTAAAAAACTTCGCAGCTGGTACCAATGTTTTGAACAACCAAGTAATAAAGAATACAGAGTAAGTGGTATCAGTAAAGTAGATATTGTTGAATCTTAAAGATCCCACACCGCCGTGCGTTTTGCTCTGGCATAATTTCTCATGTTCATCCAGAAAGCCAGAATCATATATATAATGACAGGAGAGCCCAATGTCAGGAAACTGGTATAAATAAAGAACACTCTTATTGGACGGGTGCTTAAACCAATCTTCTCCCCGATCTTGGTGCACACCCCATAGGCGGTTTTTTCAATCAGTGATTTAAAGATTTGCATAATACTTTCAAATTTAAAGGATTAAAACTAGGTTTTCAACTTTTTTTTCTTGGCACTCGGGAAAAGGATGTTGTTTAAGATCAATCGGTAACCAGGACTGTTAGGAAATAATGCCAGGTTCGTCGGTGGCTCTTCTATGTAGTGCTGATAATCCTCGGGATCGTGTCCGCCATAGAATGTCCAGGTGCCCTTACCCATGGTTCCGTGAATATATCTGGCCTCTTCCAAAGCTTTATTCTCGCCCAAAATCAATACTTCACTCTTGATATATTGCTTTCTGAAAGAGGTTGTCTGACCCATAAATCCTTTAATCGTTTGTGTGTGATTCTGACATAACATGGTTGGCACAATATCCCATTTCGCACTAAAATCAAATAAAGTGAACACGTCATTACTTTCCTCTACAAACTGATGTGATAAAGTATTGTCTATTGAGGCATGCTCGTACTCGTACGGACTCTTTTCAATCTGAAAATCCTTGAAAGCAAAGGTATTGTTGAAGTTCAATTTCTCTTGTGCATCCGGATCTACACCATCATAATCAAACATGCTTTCTACTATGTCTACACCATCAGCGGCCAATGCAATATCATAGGTATCCGTGGCACTGCACATGGCAAAAAGGAAACCTCCTCCTAATACAAAGTCGCGAATTTTTTTGGTGACAGCTAATTTCATCTGAGACACTTTTGCATAACCATGTTTGGCTGCATTGGCCTCACTTTCCTTAACTTCTTCTATGTACCAGGGAGCATTTCTGTGACTATTCCAGAACTTACCATACTGTCCGGTAAAATCCTCGTGATGCAAATGCAACCAGTCGTATAACAGCAACTTGTCTTCTAAAACCTCATCATCAAAAACCTTATCGTAGGGAATTTCCGCATACTCGAGGACCATAGTTACTGCATCATCCCAGGGTTGTTTATTTTTAGGCGTGTAAACGGCAATTTTAGGTGCCTTTAACAATTTTACACTTTCCATATTGGCTTCAGGATTGGCTATTTCAGCATGTATAGAATTGGCTTTAGCCTCGGCTATCACTTCATATCCAACACCTCTGATCTTACATTCATTTTCATAGGTAACATCGTAATTGAACATAAAACTACCACCATCGTAATTCAGCAGCCAGTCGACCTCGCCACCCTTGCCCAATACCCAGTAAGCAATGCCATAAGATTTCAAATGGTTCTTCTGACTCTCACTCATATTAATGATAATCTGAAGTGCCATAGATTGCTTCATCTGAAACATCAGAACAACAAGCATTGCAATATGTAGAATCCTTCTTCTCATTTTATCATATAATAACCCAGGCCACATAAACCCAGACCAACAATATTACTTAATCCTAAATACAAAAACGCTATAACCGTCTGATTATTTCTCATCAACTGGAAAAACTCCAGTGAAAATGAAGAAAATGTGGTAAATCCACCCAGAAAACCAGTAAACACTAATAATGTCAAGGTCTCCGACCATCTCATTTTTAAAGCCAAAGCTGCCAGAATACCTATAAGAAAACATCCTACTATATTGACAATAAATGTTGAAAAAGGAAAATTCTGACCATTGCTTTTGCCAAATATCTCTTGCATGAGATAACGGCACAAGGCCCCAGTACCACCTCCTAAAACAACATATAAATAATTCATTCTATCTGTTCTTCAATTGTTCTGCAACAATGGCCAATCCCTCTTCAAAACTGTGTGGCTCATAGCCTAGCTCTTGCCTTGCCTTATCAATCAGAAAGCCGGTAATTGGCGGTCGCTTTGCAGCTTGATTCAACACATCCGAACTGGTAGTACTTACACAGGATTTATCGTATCCAAAAAAATCAGCTACTTTGTATACCAACTCATCAATTCTTAAAAAGTCTTTTCCAGAAATATTAAAAATACCTCTCACATATTTTGATTCAGCTAAAAAACAACCCATGGCCAAGTCCTCGGCAAGAGTGGGTGTTCTGAATTGATCGTTTACCACCTTCATTGGTTGCTGCTTCTCAAGAGCCCCTTTAGCCCATAATACGATATTACTGCGACTCATATCCGACACCACGCCATAAACCAATACGGTTCTTAAAATCGTGTAGTCCTTACAATGTTCGGTAACTTCCTGTTCGCCCTTGTACTTCGACCAACCGTAGTAACTTAAAGGTTTCGGAACTTCTTTTTCAGATAAGGGACCATGGGTACCATCAAAGATAAAATCTGTAGAGATATGAATTAAATGAACATTCGTCGTATTGCAAGCCTTAACAAGGTATCTAACAGCATCAACATTTAACTTATCGCAGCCTTCGTGATCTGCTTCGCAAGCATCAACATTGGTCATGGCCGCCGTATTAATTACCGTATCAGGTGATAGTTCATTAATTAGAAACATTACTCTTTCTTCGTCAGTAATATCTAATTCTTCATATCTGAAATCGCCTTTTCTATCGTGGCGGCAGGGACCGACTCCGGTGCCTATAACTATTTTATTTGGTTGTTGTAAATATAAATCGATGAGCTTCTGTCCCAGCAATCCGTTTGCTCCCGTAATTAGTACTTTCTTCTTCATGCCTCTTCTTACTTTTTCTTCTTTTTTCTACCCTTTTTATTCGATTGTTCCATTTGCTTCTGATAGTCTTCTAACTCCTTTTTAAAGGCGGCATTGACTACTTTTACTTTAAATCTGGCATAGCGTTCGGGACCAGTATTAATAACTATTACCTCCTTCACCAGTGATTGACCACCAAAGCCTTTGCTGTGAAAAACTACATGTACCTTGCCCCTGGCACCTGGAGCAATTTTGCCTTTGGTGTAGGTTGGATAGGTACATCCGCAGGCAGGATATGCCTGATTGATCTTAGCTGAATCCTTTCCTATATTAGTGAACCAGAAATCATAGACGACCGAATCACCATCTGACACCACACCAAAATCGGCGGTGTCTACGTCAAATTTAATATCCGGACCCTGAGCTTTAAGTCCCTGAGACTTTAGCAAAATAATCAGACATATTATTGGAAAAATGACCCGTTTATCGAACATAGTCTACGAAATTACTGAAAAATTCTTATTCTTGCCACCATGAAACGACTAATTACCAGATTTTTTGTACTGGCATCTCCTGTCCTTATTCTGGGCAGCTTTACATTTGTTACAGTTACTAGTAAAACCAAAACCACTATTCAATCTTTAATGGCAAAAATTATTCCTGCCTTCGACATTTCTTCTTTGGATCTGGACCATAAACCTACCGATGATTTCGATAGTTATGCAAATGGCGGCTGGAAGAAAAACAATCCAATTCCTTCTACTGAAGGTAACTGGGGTGCATTTGGCATTCTCAACAAAGAAAACAGTGAAGTAAACCTAAAAGGTATTATTGATAAAGCCATTAGAAATAAAGCCAATAAACCTGGCAGCGACGAACAAAAAATTGCTGATATGTATAAATCTTATATGGACACGCTTACCATTGAAAAACTAGGTCTGAGTCCATTGAAAGCATACATTGCAAAAATTGATGCCATTAAGACTTTAAAAGACTGGACCGCTGTTTCAGGTGAACTACAAATGATTGGCGTATCGTCAGTTGTTGGCATTTATGTAGACGCAGATGACAGAAATAGTAAAATGAACGCTGTTAAATGGTCGCAGTCAGGTTTAAGTCTTGGCGAAAAAAGTTACTACTCTGGTAAAGACGAAAGAATGACCATGATTAGAACCGAGTTTGTTAAATACATCGATAAGTTAATGGGATTGTGTAACAGAAAAGTAAATAATCCTGGTCAATCAATTCTTGACTTCGAAACAGAGCTTGCTGCCATACAGTTAAGCAATGTCGAGATGAGAGACCCAATCAAAACTTATAATAAAATTCCAAGCAGTGAATTAACTAAGCTTTCTAAAAATGTTGACTGGATCATGTTCGCTGCCAAACAAGGCATCGTGACAAATGAGATTATTGTACACAATACCAAGTACTTTTCAGATTTAAACGATTTATTGAGCAAAACACCAGTAGAAACTTTAAAATTATACACTTACAATAAATTAATCTCTTCTTTTGCTGGCTATTTACCCAAAGCCATTAAAGATGAAAGATTCCACTTCTATGGTACTATCAAGAGTGGTATTAAAGAACAAAAAAAGAGAGATATTCAAGCAATTGATATCACCGAAGGTCTCGGAGAAGGCAATATTCTCGGTCGCCTTTATGTGAAAGATTTCTTCCCTGAATCTTCTAAGAAAAAAGTAGCTGAAATGATCGAAAATGTAAGAGCAGTTTACAGCGAAAGAATTGATAAAATTACCTGGATGGGTGACAGTACCAAAATGATGGCTAAAAAGAAACTCTCTACTTTCACCTATAAAATTGGCTATCCTGATAAATGGGAAGATTTCTCTACCATTAAAATTAAACCAAATGCGCTAATCGAAAATGTTATCAGCAATACATTATGGAGTCATAAAAAAATGCTGAAAGATGTTGGAAAACCAGTAGACAAAGCTCGTTGGTACATGGCACCTCAAATGGTTAATGCTTATTACAATCCACTGAATAATGAAGTGGTTTTCCCTGCCGGTATCCTACAAGCGCCATTCTTTAATCCAAATGCTGATGATGCCGTTAACTATGGTGGTATCATCGCCGTTATTGGTCACGAGTTCACTCACGGTTTCGACGATCAGGGTGCTCAATACGATGATGCTGGAAACCTTAAAAACTGGTGGACTGATCAGGATTCTGAAAACTTTAGAAACCTGAGCAAAAAGTACATTGATTACTTCTCTGCTTTCGAAGCCTTGCCAGGTGTTCATATCAATGGCGAGTTAACAATCGGTGAAAATATTGCTGATTTGGGTGGTTTAACCTTGGCCTATTACGCCTTAGAGCGCTCTTTACAAGGCAAACCTGAACCTGCTAAAATAGATGGATTTACCTGGCAGCAAAGATTCTTCTTAAGCTGGGCACAGGTATGGCACAACAATATTAAGGATGAAGAACTGCGCAACCGCTTACAAACAGATCCTCACTCTCCTGCAAGATACAGAATCAACGGACCACTGAAACATTTACCTGAATTCTATGCCGCATGGGGTGTGAAAGAAGGTGATAAAATGTGGATCCCTGCTGATCAGAGAGTCAGCATCTGGTAATCTGAACTTATCATAAAAAAACCCGCTGATTGGCGGGTTTTTTTATTTTGTACCTATTGATTTTCCTTTGTTAGCACTATAAACGATTTTTAGCGCATTGGCCTCTCGCAGCGACTGCTTTACCTCAGTTAATATACCCATTTTGATAGTCTTATCTGCCTTAATTGATACCGTAAAAAAGTCCGTCTGATGCGCAGGAATTCTTTTCTTTTCTTCCTCTACCCAGGCCGGAATTTCTGAAGCCTCTTTGAAAGCGTCATTTAATTGGACCCTAACTCCTGAGCCGTAAATATCTGGTCTGACAGGTTTGCCAATGTACAAATAGGTCGTTACCTGCTTGTTTTCCAATACTGCAGCTTCTGTGGCAGAAGGCGGCGTTATAAGCACTTTTACCTCGTTGTTCTTCATCTTGGTTACCACCATAAAGAAAAACAATAGCATAAAAACAATATCAGGTAATGATGCTGTATTAATTGACTGCGACTGTATGCTTTGTTTCCTGGTAAACTTTGCCATCTTTATTCTAATCTTTAAAAATATCTTCAGGTTCTGCTTCCGAGATTTTTTGAGGATACATCGTCAATATTTCCTGTTCGCGCTCACTGCCCTTTACAAGATCATCAAAAGCTACTCCGAATTTTGCCCTCGAAGCTTCATCCCGCAATTCATTGTAGGCTCTCTTAAGTTCATTCTGCACTTGTAAATAGGCCCCATAAGTAGTAGAAACATCATTCTTTAATGAAATTATCGCCTTATCAGGACTTTCACTTAATTCTGGATTCCTCTCTTTGTTACTGATAAAAAGCTTTGCAGCATCACAAAGCGCAGATACTTCCATATACTCGCCTTCAACCAGTAACTGATTCTGAGAATTAATTAAAACTTCGAAGATGTTTCTCTCTTGTATTTTCTGCAAAACCTGCGTTTTATCAGGCTTTGGTGGCAATTTGATGGCAATACCTTTATCGCTATCAATACTTGTTGTAACCAGAAAAAATATGAGCAATAAAAATGCAATATCGGCCATTGAGCCGGCATTGATTTCTGGTATTGCTCGCTTTTGTCTTGGCATGCTTATAAACGATTTTTAAAATCTGAAAATGCAGTGTATAAACTAACCAAAACCGCAAAACCTAAGACAACCCAGGTAGCAATTAAAGCGCCTCCTATCAATCCACTTGCTGAAGATGTACTGATGCCGTATTCTAAATATGAATTTTTAACTAAACGGCTGTCCATCGCGTATCCTATACCTATCAACAAGAGCAATACCCCGATAGAAATCGCTACCCACTTTCCTTTGCCAGGCGAATTTCTAAGTGCTTTTATCGCCATAACAACTGCGGCAATAACCGCAGCCACCAGTAAGAGATACATCAATATTAATCCTGATCCCACCAGAAAGCTAACCTGACTTCTTCCTGACATGTAAATAGCTATCGTCAAAATCAAAGAAATGCCAATGCCTGTTCCGTATAAAATATTCTTGGCTAACTTGTTCATCTATTTGACAATTTTATTTTTGATTAACATATCCGTTAATGCAATCGAGGCTTCTTCCATGTCATTGGCAATACTGTCAATTTTTGATAGTATCAAATTGTAGAAGACCTGTAGTATAATCGCTACTATCAATCCGGCAACAGTGGTTAAAAGTGCCACTTTAATACCACTGGCAACAATAGTAGGCGATATGTCACCAACTTCTGCAATTTTATCAAATGCCTGAATCATCCCGACCACGGTTCCAAGAAATCCGAGCATTGGCGACAAAGCAATAAATAAAGAAATCCATACCATGCCTTTTTCAAGTATTCCCATCTGCACCGAGCCATAGGATTGCACAGATGCTTCTACCTTTTCAATTCCTTCATCAACCCTGTCCAGTCCCTGATAGTAAATACTGGCTACGGGACCTCTGCTCATGCGACATTCCTGCTTGGCTGCCTCTACCCCGTCTTTCTTAAGTAATTCCTCGATTCTGGCTACAAATTTTTGCGTGTTAATTCCTGATAAATACAAAGTAATTAAACGTTCAATCACAATCGTTAATCCTACCAGAAAACAAATCAATACTGGTGTCATCCACACTGGATCACCTTCAATAAATTTATCCTTGATAATCTGATGCCCGGATGGTTTATCAGACATCCCTGAGGCAGTTTCGCCAGTTTGACCGGCAAGTGTTAAAGTAAATACTAAAAAGAAGCTCAATAAGCTGGTAATAACCGCACGTTTCTTCATATTTGTCATTTGGTCTTTGATGATCTAACTGCGAAAATAGAAAATAATTATCCTAACTACCCCTATTTCTTTTTAAATGTTAAATATTTTTAGTTGACAAATGCTAAAAAATTATGATTATTGATGCACCTTTGTGAGTTGTCCGATGTCTAAAGCACTTGTAAAATATTTCTGTAAAAACTGTGGCCATTCTGCCACTAAATGGTTAGGTAAATGTCCTTCCTGCGAAGAATGGAACAGTTTCACCGAAGAAGTGGTGCAAAAATCCGGAGGGGCTAAAAAACTTTGGAGCAAGTCTGGTCATACTAAATCTGAGCCTGTTAAAATCAATGAAATAATTGAAGGTCACGAACAAAGACTTGAACTTCCAGACAACGAACTTAACAGAGTTTTAGGAGGCGGTCTGGTAAGCGGATCTATCACTCTAATTGGCGGCGAGCCTGGCATTGGTAAATCTACCCTCTTACTTCAGCTTGCTCTTAATCTGCAGAAGAAAGTCCTTTATATCAGCGGAGAAGAAAGTGAATCTCAATTGAAAATGAGAGCTGAAAGAATCGGCATCAACAATAGCAATTGCTATGTCATGTGCGAAACTTCACTGGATAATCTGTTGCAATACCTGCAAAAAGATATCCCTGAAATACTAATTGTAGATTCTGTTCAGACACTTTCAAGTGAAGCCATTGATTCGCCTCCGGGAAGTATTAGTCAGATAAAAGAGTGCACAGCAGAACTACTGCGATTTGCTAAATCAACCAATGTACCTGTTTTCTTAATCGGTCATATCAACAAAGATGGCAATATTGCCGGACCGAAAGTTCTGGAACACATGGTCGATACCGTTCTTCAGTTTGAAGGCGACAGACATTATAACTACCGAATTTTAAGAACCCTGAAAAACCGCTTCGGTTCAGCCTCCGAAATAGGTATTTACGAAATGAAAGGGACCGGCTTAAGAGAAATAGAAAACCCTTCAGAAATTCTGATAAGCGAGCGTGAAGACCACTTAAGTGGATCCAGCATCAGTTGCGCTGTGGAAGGTATACGCCCGATATTACTGGAAACGCAAGCTTTGGTAAGTACAGCAGTATATGGCACACCTCAGAGGACCAGTAATGGTTTCGATCTGCGTCGCCTAAGCATGTTACTGGCAGTGCTCGAAAAACGCTGCGGCTTTCAGTTAGGCATCAAAGATGTTTTTATCAATATCGCTGGTGGTATGAAGCTGGAAGATCCCGGACTCGACCTGGGTATCGTCGCATCTATTTTATCTTCTTATCAAAATATCTCTATCAATAAAGATATTGCTTTCGCAGGTGAAATCGGTCTCAGTGGCGAAGTCAGAGCCGTTTCACGCATAGAACAAAGAATTTCTGAAGCCGAAAAACTCGGTTTCAAAGAAATTATGATTTCAAAATATAACAAAGGCATTGAACAACATCAATCGAAAATTCAATTAGTCAAAGTTGGCAAAGTTGAAGAAGCTTTTGAATGGTTGTTCGGATAAACAATTGACAACATGAAAAATAAACTGACATACTGGATTCTGGGCGGATTACTACTTGGTATTATTGTGGGAGCCCTCGTCAACAAAGTGTTTTATGGCGATAAGGAGTCTATTGCGCTCTTCGTAGAGTATACCTCACTGGGAAATCATATTTTTCTTCGACTGATTAAACTTATCATCGCTCCGCTTGTGATGAGTACCCTGGTTGTTGGTGTTGCAGGTATCGGCGATGCTAAAACAATTGGAAGAATGGGTGCTAAAACTATTGGATGGTTTGTATTTGCCAGTTTAATGTCTTTAACTTTAGGACTGATTCTGGTGAATATTTTAGAACCCGGACTGGCATTCACCAGCCAGATTCAAACAGATGCCTCAATTGGTTTAAAAGCTGAAGAATTTACTTTACTACATTTTATTGATCAGCTCTTCCCCGAAAATATCATCGTGGCACTCTCCAGTCACAAAACAGTGCTTCAGATTGTGATTTTCTCGGTATTCTTCGGTCTGGCGCTTGCAGGCATTGGCGAGAAAGGTGAACCTTTGATTAAATTGATGGACTCTCTGGCTCATGCCATGCTGAAACTCACCAATATTATTATGTGGTTGGCGCCATTGGCAGTCTTCAGTTCTATATCTGTTGTGATTGCCAAAGAAGGTTTAAGTGTTTTAGAAAAATACAGTAAGCTGATTTTAATGTTCTATGGTGGTCTGGCTTTACTTTGGGTGGTACTATTAGGATTTGGATTTGCCTTTATTAAAAATAAAATCTGGTCTTTACTCAGCCATATTAAAGAACCTTTAATGCTGGCATTTGCTACGGCAAGCAGTGAGTCTGCCTATCCTAAATTACTTAATCAATTGGATAGGTTTGGTATCAAAGAGAAAATTACCAGTTTTGTTTTACCTCTTGGATACTCCTTTAATCTGGATGGCAGTATGATGTATATGACTTTCGGCTCCATGCTGATTGCTCAGGCCTATGGGGTACATCTGGAGCTGAGTCAGCAAATTACAATGTTACTGGTATTAATGATAACCAGTAAAGGAATCGCTGGTGTGCCAAGAGCCTCTTTAGTTGTAATTGCCGCCACAATTTCAGGCTTTGGTATTCCTGAAGCCGGACTAGCATTACTATTACCTATAGACCAGTTTTTAGACATGGGCAGAACTGCCACCAATGTTGTAGGAAATGCCGTAGCAACAGTAGCGGTTAGTAAAATGGAAGGTGAAGAAATTCATCATTGACATTTCAGACAATTCACATTTAATGGTGATAATTTGAAATTATTAGATTGATAACACAAAAATTAAATCATACTTTTGCAACAATTTTAGAAAAACATGCCTTATTTATTTACATCAGAGTCCGTTTCAGAAGGACACCCAGACAAGGTTGCCGATCAGATCAGTGATGCCTTGATAGATAATTTCCTCGCATTTGATCCTCAGAGTAAAGTAGCTTGCGAAACCCTCGTTACTACTGGTCAGGTAGTACTTGCAGGTGAAGTAAAATCATCTGCCTACCTGGATGTTCAAACCATTGCCAGAGATGTTATCAAAAAAATTGGTTACACCAAAAGCGAATACATGTTCGAAGCAAATTCTTGTGGTGTATTCTCTGCCATTCACGAACAAAGTTCTGATATCAACCAGGGAGTTGACAAAAAGAAGAAAGAAGAACAAGGTGCTGGCGACCAAGGTATGATGTTCGGTTATGCCACAGTAGAAACCGACAACTACATGCCATTGGCTCTCGATTTAGCTCACAAAATTCTTATCGAATTAGCGGATTTAAGAAGAGAAAATAAAGCTATTAAATATCTGAGACCAGACGCTAAAAGTCAGGTAACGCTTGAGTATAACGATAAAAACGAACCTGTAAGAATCGATACCATCGTTGTTTCAACTCAGCACGATGATTTTGATACAGAAGCTAAAATGTTAGCTAAAATCAAAAAAGATATCATCGATATTTTGATTCCAAGAGTAAAAGCAAAATACCCTAAATACAAAAAGTTATTTAACAATAATATCACTTACCACATCAACCCTACAGGTAAATTTGTGATCGGTGGTCCGCATGGTGATACTGGTTTAACCGGTAGAAAAATCATTGTTGATACTTACGGTGGTAAAGGTGCTCACGGTGGTGGTGCTTTCAGTGGTAAAGATCCAAGTAAAGTTGACAGAAGTGCTGCTTATGCAACTCGTCACATTGCAAAAAATCTTGTAGCTGCAGGTTTATGTAAAGAAGCATTAGTGCAAGTTTCTTATGCGATTGGTGTAGCTAAACCAACCAGCATCAACGTAAACACATATGGTACTGCA
>JAIXYV010000078.1 GCA_027490055.1 Bacteroidota bacterium
CTGCCAATGAAACCTTGGGTGATAACCACACTGCGATCGACATAAGGCTTCAGTATTCTGGAGATGGTATCTTCCGTTTCGGTCCATTTAACTCTGCCTTCTCTGAAGTTGCCATCGGTTTGAATAAAGTTTCTTGCATCTACCCATTTGTTGCGCGTTTCTATGCTTTGCAGATAATCGCTGACAATTCTGGTAGAGAGCAATTCGCCGTAGCAGATAATGCCATCGTAAATTTCGTCGTAAGAGGTATTGGGGAACTTTTTCTCGACAATGCACTCCAGTTCCATGAAAAGATCTTCGAGGTTAGAGAAAATATGGTGTTTAGGATCTGTGATTAAATCGGAGGCAATTTGGAAGTGAAAATCTTTCAAATCCTGAATAATCTCATGTTTTTTGCTGTCATTTTTCCAGAAAGACATCACTAATTCTTCCAATTTATTGGTGGATTTTCCCATTGCCGAGATGACAACCAAGAGTTTTTCACCCGAAAATTGAGCAATAATGCGGCCTACATTCCTTACTGCCTCAGCATCTTTCACAGAAGCACCACCAAATTTGAAGACTTTCATTCTTTCTGATTATTTTTGCAAAAATAAAATAGTGTCTTCATGAAAAAAAATAACATCGTTACTTTAAATCAATTTATCTCTGATCAGCAAAACGAATTCCCGTTTGTGCAGGGTAATTTATCCAGAATCTTCAGAGATATTCAATTAGCGGCAAAAATGATTAACAGAGATGTTCGTCAGGCCGGATTAATCGACATTCTCGGAAATTTCGGAGAAACCAATGTACAGGGAGAAGAACAGAAGAAGCTGGATGTGATCAGTAACGAAGTGTTCATGGGTTTGATGGATATGAATGGTGCATGTGTATGTGTTGTGTCAGAAGAAGATGAGCACATTCACTGGTGTCCAGACGGCAAAGATGCTAAGTACATTTTAGCAATTGATCCTTTGGACGGATCTTCAAATATTGATGTGAATGCCTCTATTGGTTCTATCTTTTCTATTTACAAGCGTTTGTCATTAGACAAGCCAGTGACTGAAGAAGATATTCTTCAGAAAGGTCACCAGCAGGTAGCGGCAGGTTATGTTATATACGGTACAGCTACAATGTTTGTTTACACAACTGGTAACGGTGTGAACGGCTTTACATTAGATGATTCAATCCAGGAGTTTTGTTTATCTCACCCAAACATCAAGACCCCATCAAAAGGTGCGATTTTCTCGGTGAATGAAGGTAACTTAAATGATTTTCCTCAAGGCGTAATCGACTACATCAGCTGGTGTAAAGAGAGCAACAAAGAAGAGAATCGTCCGTATTCAGCCAGATACATTGGTTCATTAATTGCCGATTTCCATAGAAACTTATTGAAAGGCGGTATCTATATCTACCCACCAACCAAGAAAGCACCGAATGGCAAACTGCGTTTGTTATACGAATGCAATCCAATGGCCTTTTTGGTAGAGCAGGCTGGCGGTAAGGCTCACAACGGTACTGATCGTATATTGGACTTAGAGCCAAAAGAGTTTCATCAGCGCACGCCATTGATCATCGGCTCCAGCGAGATGGTCGATCAGGTTGTGGCTTTGATGAATAAATAATTTTATCGGACATTACAGGAATCCCGTGCATTTTTTGTGCGGGATTTTTTTTGAATTGTGTTTTTTAGTCAGTTAAAGTTCCTATTAGTTTTTTGTCAAGTAGCAGCATGTTTATCGCTGCTGTAGGGGCTACAAACACACTACAAAATATATTATAATAAAAAAACCGCCTTAAGGGTGGTTTTAATTTTTGTGGAGGCAATTGGCGAAAAACATAAAAGCAAATGTTGAATATCAGCCCCAGTAGCAGAGCATTTCGCTTCGCTGCATGCACGCTACGGGGCAACAAAAACTAAAAAACCCGCTAAAAGCGGGTTTTAAGTTTTTTTAAGTGGTATCTCGCGGAATCGAACCGCGGACACAAGGATTTTCAATCCTTTGCTCTACCAACTGAGCTAAGATACCTTGTACCGAATTGGGAGTGCAAAAATATTCTTTTTTTTTAAACCGACAAAACTATTTTTCTTTTTTTGTTTTATTATTGAACTTTCATTTAAATCATGGTTAGTATTATCGCATTTATTGTCACTACCGCTGTCGCAGCCTACTTCTGCGCCAAGAGTGTAGCAAGAATCCGCAAGAATATTTTTCTCGGAAAAGCAGAAAATCGCTCCGACCGCGCCTCCGAGCGCTGGAAAACCATGGCCATGGTGGCTCTGGGTCAGAGTAAAATGACCACGCGCCCACTGGCAGCCTTCTTCCATATCATCGTTTATGTGGGCTTCGTATTGATCAATATCGAAGTGCTCGAGATCATTATTGATGGCCTTACCAACAGTCACCGTATCTTCGAACCTTTCCTTGGTTCTGTCTATGGCCTCGCTATTGGGTTCTTTGAAATGCTCGGTCTACTTGTTATCATCGCTTGTGTGGTGTTCTTATTGCGACGCAACACTGGTGCCGTAAAACGTTTCACTGGCACTGAAATGAAAGGCTGGCCAGTGAAAGATGCGAATTTTATTCTCTTAATTGAAATTGTTCTGATGGGTGCCCTGCTTATCATGAATGCCGCTGACCAAAGTTTCCAGTCTACTTACAGCATGCCTGTCAGTAGCTTCCTCGCTCCAATGTTTTCTGGTATGGACCCTCACAGCGCCCATTTGATCGTGAGCATTTGCTGGTGGTTCCACTGGATAGGCATACTTCTCTTTATTAACTATATTCCTTTTAGCAAACACCTGCATATTTTCATGGCTTTCCCGAATACGTACTACAGTAATCTGGATCCAAAGGGAAAAATTACCAATATGGCCAGTGTTACCACAGAGGTTCAATTGATGCTGGATCCTAATGCTGTTCCGCCAGAAGGCTATGCTGCTCCAGAGGGCTTTGGTGCCAAAGATGTCACCGATCTTAGCTGGAAAAATTTAATGGATGCCTACAGCTGCACCGAGTGTGGTAGATGCACCAGCGTTTGTCCTGCAAATATAACAGGCAAACTATTGTCGCCTCGTAAGGTGATGATGGATACCCGCGATAGACTGGAGGAACTGGGCGAATTAAAAGCTAAAAACGGTCAGGATGCCCATGATGGCAAATCTTTACATGATCGTACCAGTGCTGAAGAGCTTTGGGCATGCACTACCTGTAATGCCTGCGCTGAAGCCTGTCCTGTTAACATCAGTCCGGTAGACATCATCATGCAAATGCGCCAGTACCAGGTTATGGAATTGAGTTCTGCACCATCTGAACTGAATGGTATGTTGAGCAATCTTGAAAATAACGGAGCACCTTGGCAGTTTTCTCAAAGTGACAGAGCTAACTGGACCAATCAATAGTGTTTCAGAAACTCTTAATAGCGATTTTTGTGTCATTGCTTCTAGTCGGTACTCAAAGTGCCTGTAAAGAAGCGCCTAAAGAAAAAAAGTCTGCAGACACCAGTGTTGTAGCAACTCCAATTGCGCCCGAAGCGTTTATCAAAGAATTTTATGCAGCCTACCTAGCTGCTAATCTTAAAATGCCAATTGATTACAAGCAAGTGGATGCTATTGTAGATGCCTCTTGCACGCCTTCATTAATTACCCATCTGGATACTGCAGGAATGGATTTTGATCCGTTTTTAAATGCCCAGGATGTGTTTGATGCCTGGCAGAGTCATATCCAGGTGAAAGCCCATGATTCAATGCCTATGTGCTATTGGGTGCAATTAGATGATCCACAAAACAGTAATGCCAGCGCGATAATTTTAGTGCAGTTGAAGCAGCAGGGCAATGAGTGGAAGATCGACAAGTTATTGGAATAATCAGGCACTTTTAGCCACCGATATTCTGTCATTTAATTTAAAGTAATTTTTACTTTCTCAGTTTAATTTTTCAAGTCAACACGACATTGAATTAGTCAAATTTCATTTCAACTAAATTTAAACTTCTTATTTATGAGGGTTTTGTGGCATACATCGTCTTTGAACTGATGGCGTAATTTTTATGTTTTTAGTTTCGTGTAATCAGATAGATATTCTGCATGGAGATATAAAATATGACTAAACTAAATAAAAAATTAAAAGCTGTCATTCTGGATGATGACATTAGAAGCAATGAACTCTTACTGCACATTTGCAGAACCTATTTTGCTACAAGTATCGATGTTGTGGGTGTTTTTAGCACGCCCCGGCGCTCTGTACGGGAGTCGGCAGAACACGATATAGACATCGTCTTTATAGATGTTAGTATGCCAGGCTTTGATGGGTTTGAGTTTATGTCGTCGCAGCCATTTGGTCCGAGAGCAAAGTTTGTGATCATCTGTAAAGAGGAGACGCATATGCTAAAGGCCATAAAAAGTGAGGCATTTGATTATATTTCAAAGCCCATCCGTTTGAAAGATATCAGAAGCTGCCTTAAGCGTTTAATCAATCTGCATATTTTGCGATTGAATTCTCAGGAGGATGCTATGCGTGATAATCTCTTAATTATTAATCGACACGACCGAGCCTTGTTTCTTGATGTACACGAGATTCTAAGGTTTGAAGCGAACGGCTCTTACACCGATATTTTTCTTGAAAAAGGACAAAAAATCAGTTCAACTAAGAACATTACATTTTATCATAACATGCTCGAGCAAAGTCGCTTTTACAAAGTCCACCGCAGCCATTTAATTAATCTTAATAAAGTTAAGGAGTTGGTTAAATACGATGGGGAAGGGGTCATTGTGATGAGTGATAACAGTAAAATTATTATTTCTAAAAACAAGAAAAATGAGTTTCTCAGAACTTTGACCCGAGGCCATTAGCAGAACTAATCAGGCTCATTTTTTTATTCGGTGGGATAACGTAATATTGTGTTATGAACCACAGAAAAGTTGTCCTCTTGTTATTGCTGATGATCTCTGCAGTATCATATGGAAAACGACCATTAAGATATGTCGGATTTGCATTGAATAACTATGTAGCGGCAAGACCTATTACAGGGTTTCCAAAAATGTTCTCTTCGCAGTTCCATCCCGGACTTACTGTGTCAACTGGTTTTAACTGGAAAGCAAACGAAAAATACAGCTGGTCTCAGTCTTTTAAGGCGTCATTTTTCAGTCACCGTTACATACAACACAGTCTTACTCTCTACTCTGAATTCGGTTACCGCAGAAGGGTAAAGAATTGGGGATTCACTGCGGCGCTTGGAGGAGGGTATTTACACATGTTTCCTGGAGCACAACAATTTAAAAAAGATGATAATGGCGAATGGCAGTCGGTGTCCGTAACATCTCGCCCGCAAGCGATTATTAGTTTGTCTCTTGGTATTGATAGATCAATAGGGAAGAATGGCTATAAAGCCTTCGTCCGTTATCAGAATATGTTGCAAACGCCATTCATTCCAGGCTATGTCCCACTACTGCCTTATAATGTTTTGCACCTTGGTTTTACAATGCCTTTAAAATCTAAAAAAGTATAATGCGTCACTCTATCTTTTTTATTGTAGTTTTAGGCTTACTGAATTCAGGTTGCAGAAAATCAGACATACAAGCCTCGGCAGTTTGCAATGCCGATTATGCAGATAGTTCCTACAAGCATCCCGACAGAGCCGTGTACCAGGCGATTTTGGGCAAATATCAGCGCAAAGGTTTGCCTGGTATAGCTGTTTTAATAGAAGATGAAAATGGGGTATGGCTTGGTTCTGCCGGAAAGGCAGATATTAAAGGGGGTATCGACTTCAAACCCTGCACGGTGAGTAAGGTGGCGAGCATGACTAAGATGTTTCTGGTAACTGCTGTCATGCAACTCAGAGAGCAAGGTAAAATCAATATAAATGATAAAATATCTCAACATCTGAGTAGTGATATAGTCAATAAAGTTGACAATGCCGATCTGGTGACAATTAGAGATCTGATGCAGCATACTACCGGGATTTATGACATTATTTTTGATGCTGATTTTTATCTGGCAGTTTTAAACAATCCGAATAAACACTGGACTGGTAAAGAACTCATAAAATTTGCCTACAACAAGCCTGCTGTTTTTGCCTACAAAGACACTTTACAAAAGGCTGAGTACAGCAATACCAATACACTGCTACTGTCGATGTGCCTTGAATCTATTACGGGTCGCCCGCACCACGAATTGCTCAGAGAACTTGTATTTGACAAAGTGGGTATGAAAAATTCTTACTACCACTACCACCAACAATTGCCAGCCCAGGTTGCTCAGGGCTATTTTGATCTCTACAACAATGGCTCAATCGTTAATGTTTCCAATTTAATTACCGGCAGCGGTAACGGTTTTAACGGTGTTTACAGCAATGTTTCCGATATCTATAAGTTTATGAGAGCCCTGTTTATTGATAAGACATTGGTTAGTTCTGGCAGTTTAGATCTGATGCAAACTTTTGTGCCTTCTGGTGAGGAGGGTGATATTGGGGTCGGTCTCTTACAACAATACAAGCAGTTAAATCTTGGTCATCTTGGTGTTGGTCATAGCGGCGGCGATCTCGGCTATTGCGGTGAAGCGCAGTATTTTCCAAGTCGCAATAATCGTATATTTGTGACGCTGGTAAACTACGGAACCAATGGCAATACGCCTTTGAAAGACGTCTATAAAGATATGAGAGCAGAATTTGTAAAAACCTTATTAAAATGATCCGATATAATTTAAATATGCAGGTGCCTGCTGCACTGAAAGCGGTAAATTATACCGATACATTAATCTTTTCTGGTTCTTGTTTTTCGGAACATATAGCCAACAAACTTAAAGCACTTAACATACATGTTAATGCCTTGCCCAATGGTATTGTCTTTAATCCGCTCAGTGTTCTGGAGCCCTTTAAGCGAATACTTGGTAATACTGAATTTACAGAAGAAGATCTGTTGTTTCACGATGGCTACTGGCATGGCATTTATCATCATGGCTCATTTTCGGAGATCACGGTTTCTGAAACACTGCACCGAATGAACCATGCGCTTCACCAACTAAAACGTGATCTGGAGCATGCCTCACATTTATTTGTCACATTCGGTACCGCTTATGCCTATCGTTTAAACTCCGATAACAGGATAGTAGCCAACTGTCATAAAATTCCCCAATCAGAGTTTACTAAACAATTACTTCAATCTTCACAAATGGAGGAGGCTTGTCGCGATACATTCGGGCACCTGCAGAATCAATATCCCAATCTTCAAATTGTCCTTACCGTTTCTCCCGTAAGGCATTTAAGAGATGGTATTTCTGAAAACTTACTTAGTAAATCTTTACTGATTAGTTTGTGCCATCATTTGAAAAACACCATGTCTGGCATCGATTATTTTCCGGCTTACGAGATAGTGAATGAGGATTTACGCGATTACAGATTTTTTGAATCAGATGGGGCGCATCCCAATGCCATGGCCATTGATTGTGTCTTCGAAAAGTTTACCGGAAGTTCGTGTAATATCGTTACAAAGGATTATATCAGGGATATTGCTGCTTTTAATAAGCTCTGCGCGCACAAAATACTAAAGTCGGGTGGAGAGGAGTATATTAAGCTTATGAGCGCCATAGAACAAAAAAGGGCGCAATTAAGCGCCCTCTATCAAATCGATTTGTAATATTGTTTATAGCAGGTCGAAGCTGAAACTTTGTTTCACTTCTTCGCCTTCTTTTAATTCCACTTTGTATTTGCCTTTTTTGTAAGCTGGACTTTGAGTGAAGTTAATCTTCATTTTTTGCTGAGTGCCATTGAAGCTCACTTTTTGTTTAGCTGTAAAGACATCGTCAGAGTTGCTGAGTTTGCTATTGCTGGTACTCAGAACAATGCCATCAGGATCAATGACTCTGATGATATATTCTTTCTCCACCGTTTTCTCGGTTAGTTTGTTGCCCATAACATCAAAAGTGATCTGCAGACGTTCAACCTTTTTAGCTTTGTAAATCGGCGTATAAACCCCTTTTTTCTGGTACATCGGGGTTACGATGACCGGTCCCACACTTGGTTCAGCTGCTATAGTAACTTTATCGGATAGATTTTTCTTCTGACCTTCCAAAGTTGCTATCTGGTTTTGCTGATCCAGCATTTTGGCTTTATAGTCTTCGTTTTCCATCAGGAGTGTCTGAACTTTCGTCTTGAAATCGTTGTTCTCCATAGACAAACGGCTGATGCTGTCTTTCAGCGCTCTAAGTTTTTTCGGACTGCCACCTGAACCTACCATGGCTCTCAGAGACATGATTTTAGCTTCCTTTTCTTCAATAATTTTTCTCAGACTGTCGTTGTCATTCTGATACATTGAAAGTTCGGTTCTTAGATTGAAAACCTTAAGTTCTTCGTCGTTAATTGCTTTGTAAAGACTGTCTTTTAGAACAGATAAATCATTCAGAGAATCTACCTTTGAGGTAGCAGTCGCAATTGCTTTTTGTTCTTTGTCCCAAAGCCAGTAATTGGAGCCCAGTGACCCCAGTAATAAAATGCCCAGAATTAGCGCTAATGCACCTTTTCCCTTGCTCTTTTGCTGCGGTGACTCAATGATAGTTTGCTCTTCCATCTTAAATTTGCTTATTTTTCAGCAATAATAATAATTCTTCAGGACTTATTTTCAATTGTTTTATTTTTAAACGCTTTTCGGTTAAAACACCGAAAGGGTATTTTTCTAAAAACAATTGATCGTTAATTTTCTGAGTCGATAATCCGATTGACCAGTTAATAGAGTTCCTGATCATAAAGGCCCTTATTTCTTTCGGTGTTTCACCGTAGTTAAGGGTCACGAGATTGATTTTGTCGGCATAATCTCTGGCGATAATGCGCAGGGCAGCAGTGTCCCTTGTGAAAGAATCCTGACTGAAATTCCAAACATACCAATACGTTGTTTTCTTACGGTACTGTCTGCTGGAAATTGTTTTTGCTTCCTTATCAGGCGTTTTGAATTTGAATTTCTTTAGTTTTTTGCCTACGACTAAAGTCTTTGTTAACTTGGCGTTTTCATCTTCCTGAATCACTACATAATTACCAATAGCGTTAATCTCTGTAACCAGATATTTCTTGCCATTGCGCTCAAAGAAAGTCTTGCCCGCCTTGCTTTCGATAACGATTTTATTATCGGGCATCAATGGCGTTTTATAATCTCCAATAATCAGATAATCGTTGCCTTCGTTATAAATACCATTGCAGTTAACATCTTTTATGGCCACTCTGAAACTGTCGTACTCGTCTTTGTAATCGCCGGCAATAGTATTAATACGTTGCTCTCTGAAGCTATAGTCTGTTAGCGCATATTTTTTAGTGCCGCTATTGGCTTCATAATACATATCCATCAGGTTCTTGTACGAGGTATTCGTATTCATTTCAAATCTGGAAATGTAAACCGTATAGCGAGCCTGAGAGTTGTCTGGATTGTTTAAAGTGATTTCAATATAACCAATATTTTCATCCAGTGTAACGGGTGCACCATCATCACTCAAGTCGAGGTTGTGGTTCTTGTCAATCCAGATGGTGGCGAGTTTGCCGAATTGTCTGCCATTGTTAGCGACGATCCCCAGGGCATAGCCTGGCAAGTCTTTGCGATTGCTTAATCCACCAAAAAAGATGTAAAAATAATTGGTGTCTCTGTAGCCCTTCATGTCTGGAAGTTTAGCATTAAAATACCCAAAAGGTTTTTTAGTGTCCTGACCATTATTGATTGGGTCTTCGAGTGGCATGCCAGCAAATTTATAGACCGGAATAACCGATTGCATTTTTTTGCCAATAGCATCTTCCACATATTGGTCGAGCACAATTTTTTGTGGTGGCTTAAGGGCAAAAGAATGCCTGCTAAAAATTAGCAGGCACACTAAAAATCCTGATTTCAAGATTGTATTAATCATCTCTTCTTCCTAAGAAAATTGAAATAAAATACATAAGGTTGGCAAGTGCTCCTAAAGCCGCTACAACATAGGTCATTGCCGCCCATTTTAAAGAGTCTTTAGCGCCATCGTATTCGTTGTTGGTAACAACACCAGTATTGCGCATCCATGCCAGAGCTCTTTTGCTGGCGTCGAATTCAACTGGTAAAGTAATCATTGCGAACAGGGTAAGGAAAATATTTGCCGCAATTAATACCAATAATACTGTTGTGCCCATCGTATTGCCTCTGTAGAAAAGGAAACCACCAGCAAACAACATGATCATGTTGGCATAGTTCATTATGGTAGAACTGATCTGAACCATTGGTACAAGTCGGCTTCTTAATCCCAGCATAGCATACGCTTCAGTATGCTGAACGGCGTGCCCGCATTCGTGAGCCGCAACAGCAGCAGCTGCTGCGTTACGCTGACTGTATACAGACTCACTAAGGTTGACGGTTTTGTTAGCCGGGTTATAGTGATCGGTTAACTGACCTTCAACATGGGTGATTTTAACATCACTGATGCCATGATCTGCCAGCATTTTAGCCGCTACCTCTGCTCCAGACATATTGTTCTGAAGACGGATTTGCGAATACAAGTTAAATTTACTTTTCAGACGGTTACTCACTGCCATGCTCACAAGCATGATGATAACCCCAATAATTAAATAGCCCATTGTTATAAAATTTTTATTTAAGTATTTTAATGATTACAATTATCATACCTATCAGAAACATAAAAATCGAAATTCGATTAATCCCATGCATCATTCGAAGATAGGAATTGTTGCCGTTGCTTGGGCGTTCGCCGTCGATGACATCGCCAGCGGCAGAAACGTCGTTATTCCTGTTGTTGAACTCCGGTTGTTTCTGAAAGGTTAAGTAACTCCAGATTTTTTTAAACATATAATTTAGTCGAGGGGTTGGTAAGCAATTTTGGCACTGACAACAATGGCTGTCTGAAATTTACCTTTGATAGCTTCATACAATTTCATGCACTCAAACTTAGAGGTAAACAGACCGACATATACTTTAAAGTTCGGCTCGTCCCATACCACTTCACTGAAGTCGCTGAACTCTGCATTGAACTTGTTTTTCATAGACTCTGCCCGCGAGCGACTGTCGCCATTGTAAATCAGAATATGGTAACCTTTAACAGTTGCATCCGGATTTTTACGGTTAGCAGTTCTCGAAGCTATTACACCATCCAATCCTGCTGGTTTACTCACTTTAACCTGAGCCTCAGCGGTGTTTGCAAAAAGTGCTATTAAAGCCGTCAGTATGATATATTTCATAATGATTTATCGTTTTTTCTGTGCGTCTCTTTCCATTTTTCTTCTTTCTGCGCGACTGATAGTCTGGCCATCAGAAGGCATACTACCCATTGCTGGGTTGGCGAAGTTTGGCTGACCTAAATTCGGCATGCCTTGAGGAACTGCTTCGTTTGACACATTGTCAGAACTTGTCAGTTTCATGCGGCTCATGTCGGTTTTCTGAGGTTCATTAGCCTTTTTAACCTGCTTGTTGTCTTCGGCGGCAATCTGCGCTTTGAACAGCATAGAAAGGATCTTGTCATTCATGCGCATAATCATGCTTTGGAACAATTTAACCGATTCGATTTTGTAAATCAATAGTGGGTCTTTTTGTTCGAAAGTGGCATTATTCGCAGACTGTTTCAGGTCGTCAAGTTCTCTTAAGTGGTCTTTCCATTCGTCGTCTAGTGTCTCAAGACAAACAAATTTTTCGTATTCTCTTGAAAGCGCTTCACCATTGGTTTGCACAGCGGTTTTTAAATCAACCGGTAAGCCAAAATTCTTAACACCATCAGAGAAAGGAATCATCACATATCCTACTTTATCGCCTTCTTGCTGATAGATTTTATTCAGCACTGGCATTGCAGTTTCTATGAGGTGTTTTTTTCTTAACTGGTAAGTTTCCAGTAAAGCATGGTATAGGTCGTCGGCCAACTCTTCAGATTTACCAGACTTAAATTCGTCTGCAGTGAATGGAGGCTCAACGGCAAATGCCACTGCCAATTCATAGGTAAGTTCATCAAAATGATCAGCACCAGATTTAGCGTGAATCACTCTGTCGTCGCACCAGTCAGACAACATGTTCTGAATATCCAATGGCAAACGATCGCCTATCAGGGCATTCTTTCTACGTTTATAAACAACAGTTCTCTGTTTGTTCATCACGTCGTCATATTCGAGTAAGCGTTTACGCATACCGAAATTATTCTGTTCTACTTTTTTCTGACTTCTTTCGATGGTCTTACTCATCAGCGAATGTTGAATCACTTCGCCTTCTTTGTAACCAAATTTGTCCATCAGTTTAGAGGCTCTGTCGCTACCGAATTTTCTCATTAAATCGTCTTCCAAAGAAACGAAGAACAGAGATGAACCCGGATCGCCCTGACGACCAGAACGACCTCTTAACTGTCTGTCTACACGACGAGAATCGTGGCGTTCAGTACCAATAATTGCCAGACCACCTGCTTTTTTAACGTCTTCACCAATCTTGATGTCGGTACCTCTACCAGCCATGTTGGTAGCAATTGTTACTGCACCAGGTTTACCTGCTTCAGAAACAATCTCTGCTTCTCTTTGGTGCTGCTTAGCGTTCAAGACATTGTGCTTGATGTTGCGAAGCTTTAGCATTCTTGAAAGTAATTCTGATATCTCTACCGAAGTTGTACCCACCAGAACTGGTCGGCCTTCCGCAGTAAGTCGAACGATCTCTTCAATAACAGCATTGAATTTTTCACGAATGGTTTTGTAGATCTGATCATCAAAGTCTTTTCTGGAAATCGGACGGTTTGTAGGAATTACAACCACATCCAGTTTATAGATTTCCCAGAATTCGCCAGCTTCAGTTTCTGCAGTACCTGTCATACCCGCCAGTTTGTGATACATACGGAAATAGTTCTGCAAGGTAATGGTAGCAAAGGTTTGGGTAGCAGCCTCAACTTTAACGTTTTCTTTTGCTTCAATCGCCTGGTGTAAGCCATCGCTGTAACGACGACCATCGAGTACACGACCGGTTTGTTCGTCAACGATTTTTACTTTAGCATCAGCAATGATATATTCAACATCTTTTTCAAAGATGGTATAGGCTTTTAACAATTGGTTGATGGAGTGGATACGCTCAGATTTGATAGAGAAGTTTCTCATCAGCTCTTCTTTTCTGGCGGCTTTTTCCTCAGCCGTTAATTCGCTTTTTTCAATTTCTGCAATTTCGCCACCAACATCAGGAATGATGAAGAAGTCTTTTTCTTCACCTGACTGGGTAATCATTTCGATACCCTTTTCTGTTAGTTCAACCTGATTGTTTTTTTCGTCGATGACAAAGTATAATTCAGCATCAGCTTTATGCATTTCTTTTTGCTGATCCTGCATGTAATAGTTTTCTGTTTTTGTCAGTAAGGCTTTGATGCCTGGTTCGCCGAGGAATTTAATCAGGGGTTTGTGTTTTGGTAAACCTCTGTATGCTCTCAGTAAGGCTAGTCCGCCCTGACCATCTTTTTCGCCTGTATTGCCCGCTTCAATGAGTTTTTTAGCGTCGTTTAAGAAGGTATTCGTGGCTTTTTTCTGAGCTTCAACCAGTTTTTCAATTCTTGGTTTTAAAGCAGTGTATTCTTGGATATCACCCTTAGGTACAGGTCCGGAAATAATTAACGGGGTTCTTGCATCGTCAATTAAAACTGAGTCGACCTCATCCACCATTGCGTAGTGGTGACGGCGTTGTACCAGTTCTTCAGGACTGTGAGTCATGTTATCTCTCAGGTAATCGAAACCAAATTCGTTGTTTGTGCCATAAGTGATATCAGCCATGTACGCTTTTCTTCTCTCATCGCTGTTCGGGCGGTGATAGTCGATACAGTCTACGGTCAGTCCGTGGAATTCGAAAATCGGTCCGTTCCATTCGCAGTCTCTTCGCGCCAGGTAATCATTCACTGTAACGATGTGTACACCGCGACCAGCAAGAGCGTTTAGATAGGCAGGTAAAGTAGATACCAGTGTTTTACCCTCACCAGTTCCCATTTCTGCGATTTTACCCTGGTGAAGCACCATACCACCGATTAGCTGAACATCGTAATGCACCATGTTCCATTTTACGGTACCGCCAGCGGCAGTCCATTCATTGGCATAGAAAGCTTTCTCACCTTGTATGGTAACGTTTTTCTTTTTAACAGCCAGTTCACGGTCCATTGCAGAAGCCGTAACCTCTAACTGTTCGTTATCGCTGAATCTTCTGGCAGTTTGTTTAACTACAGCAAAAGCTTCAGGAAGGATTTCCAGTAATAGTTTTTCAATGGTGTCGTTTTTATCTTTTTCAAGACTTTCGATCTCATTGAAAAGATTGTCACGTTCTATGACATCTTCGGCAGGTAGTGCGTCAATTTCAGACTTTATGGCATTAGTTCTGTCATCGAAGTCGCTCAGTCCTTCGGCAATTCTTTGTTTGAATTCTGCGGTTTTCTGTCTGAGTTCGTCGTTAGACAGACTGTTGTATGCTTCGTAAAGTTCGTTAATTCTGGCTATTGTAGGTTCAAGCGCTTTCACGTCTTTCTCGCTTTTGCTGCCGCCGAAAATTTTAGAGATACTTTGAATGAGACTATTAAACATAAAGATGCAAATATATTGAATTTGGGTGATAATTTTGGCAAGGAAGTCCAAAGAACATACCAAACACCACCTAAGCCGGAAGGTGTCAATAAAAAAAGCCACTTTTCAGTGGCTTTTTGAAGTTTTTAAAAGTAAATGGAACTTACAGTTTTTGGAACTGAGCGTTTACGATGATTTTTACTTCATCAGAAACCACTACACCGCCTGCTTCTGTTACGGCATCCCAGGTTAATCCGAAAGCTTTACGGCTGAATTTGCCATTGATTTCGAATCCGTGTTTTTCGTTGCCGTAGAAGTCTACCATCTGGCCAGAATATTCAACACCTAATACGATTGGATGTACATTGCCTCTGATGCTTAAATTACCGTGTAATTCGTAGTTGTTTTCAGAAGTCTTTTTCATTTCAGTTGAAGTGAACGTCATTTTAGGATGGTTAGCTGCGTCAAAGAAGTCGCCGCTCTTTAAATGCTCATCACGTTGAGAGTTGTTGGTGTTGATGGTGTTAATGTCTGCTTCGAAGTTGATTTTAGCATCAGCGAAATCAGCTGCTTCAGCATCAAAACTTGCATCAAATCCAGAAAAACTTCCAGTTACTGTAGAGATCATCAAATGTTTAACTTTGAAAGTAACATCTGAGTGCATGTGGTCAATTTTGTAGTTAGCCATAATTTTTAATTATTTAATGAGGCAAAACTACAAGTTCATTCTGCCGCCAACATTGAACAAGTTTAAGAAATGTTCTTAATCTAGATTAAGATTTACTAATCTGACTTCTGATTTTGCTAAGAAACTCTGGCGTTATTCCAAGATAAGCCGCAATCTGCGTTTGTGGTATGCGCTGAGTAAACAAAGGGTATTTCTGAACAAAGTTTTTATATCGCTCTGTGGCTGGTAAACTGAGATTGTCTAATAGTCGCTGTTGATTGCTGATCATACCGTTTTCTGAGATGATCCTGAAATATTTCTCAAACTTAGGGCACCTTTCAAATAGCGCTAACTGGTCTTCGCGGGTCAATAACAGAACTTCTGAATCCTCGAGTGCATCAATATTTAATCTTGATGTTTTACCGGATACAAAACTCATCATATCGGTAATCCACCAGTCTTCAATAGCAAATTGCAATATATGCTCGAAGCCGTTTTGATCTACAAAATAGCAGCGCAAACAGCCAGAGAGCACAAAGGCCGAATATTTACTATTGTCGCCCTCCTGAAGCAAATACTGACGTTTCCTTATTTTTTTCGGATGCATGATAGAGAGAATCATGTATTTTTCTTCATCCGTTAAAGGGAGAAACCTTTGAATATTGGCAATCAGTAGTTGACTCATAGTTTAAATACTATAGGGCTCGGGAGCCATACAGGTTTGGTTGATGCAAATATATAATAAAGCCTGTTCCTCGAAATGTTTATATTTAAATAAGGGGATATCTTCTGAGATACCAGTGTAGCCTAAAATAGCATTAGCCTTTAATCGGTACTCGTCAGGTAAAAACTTAGTTTTCCCTTCTGCTGGTCCGCTTACTATAATTTGTTGCATGCCCGAATTTACTAAGTTCATAAGGCATGCCCAATTGCTATACCACGGAGCACTTCTGTCAATTAATGGCAGTATGCTGTTAAGCATTTTGATGGCTGTTTCCCGCCATTCTTCAATGTCGAAATACCAGGAAAGTCTGAAAATATTATGTGCCATAATGCTATTTCCTGAATTGATGACATCGTCACTGGTGTCGTATTTTGCGGTAATCAGTTGCTCGCCACTGCTGAATTTAAAGAAGTTTTTCTCAATGTCGTAAAAGGCACTGATGCAGGTGTCGCAGAGAGTACGAGCCTTCAAAAGATAGGCTTCGTCGAAAGTGCTTTGATATAATTCTACATACGCATCAATTAGACAGGCATAGTCTTCGAGGAAGGCAGGTATCTTAACTTTTTCATCGTTGACAATACGCATTAACTGTTCACTGGCGTAAAAATGAAGTTCTATTTTTTGAGCCAGTGTTTTCGCTAAGTCAATGGTTTTTTCATCTTTCAGATATCGGCCTGTTTGAGCGAGACCTTTAAGGTATAAGGCATTCCAACTAAGAATGCATTTATCATCCAGTCCCGGTCCCACACGCTTCGCTCGGTAGATTTTTAGTTTGTCTAAGCACGACTGTATCATAGAGGCAAAAAGCTCTGGGGTCATTTCATAATTTGCTGCTGCTTTTTCAATGGTGTCTATAGCATACAAAATGTTTCTACCTTCTTCCCAGTTGCCTTCACGCTGACACTGAAAATACTGAGCAAAGAAAACGGTATCGTCGCCCAAAACACTGTTCAGTTCTTCGTAGGTGTAAGTGTAATACAAGCCTTCTACACCTTCGCTATCGGCATCATAAGCTGAGTGCATCAGGCCGTTTTTGCTTTTTAATTCGCTTTCACAAAAATCAATCGTTTTAAGTGTGATTTCTTTGAAGTCGGCTCTTCCAGTTAAAGCAGCAGCATAGGCATAAACGCCGATTAGCTGGGCATTGTCGTAAAGCATTTTTTCGAAATGCGGAGCAAACCATCTTTTATCGACAGAGTATCTGGCAAAGCCTCCGCCAACTGCATCGTGAATGCCACCCAGGTACATTTGAGTAAGGGTATGAGCAGCCATTTTAAGTGCAGAGTCACTTTCGTAAAGTTGAGCGTGCTGCAATAAATACCATTGGTTGTTGGGTAAAGGAAATTTAGGGGCACGGTCGTGACCACCATATTCGTTATCGTATTGAGATTCGAATTGTTCGAGAACCTCAGCGTGATAATCTTCAGTCGTTGTCTTGCTATTAACCGGAGGTAAACTCATGTTAACAATACCAGCACTGAGTTTTTCTGCGTAGTCGTAGGCCGCAACTTCATTAGTGTTCCATAAGTTGGCTAAGTTGATGAGCAGTTTTTGCCATTGTGGTTTTGGTAAATAGGTAAGAGCATGGATAGGTCGTTTGTCTGGCAATGCAAAAGCATTTAAGGGCCATCCACCACTGCCGTTGACCAGCTGGCAAGCGTCCATATATATTTGGTCGACATCCGGAAGTTCTTCGCGGTCGACCTTAACACAAACAAAATGCTGGTTCATTATTTTGGCGGTTTCTTCATCCTCGAAAGATTCATGAGCCATCACATGGCACCAGTGGCAGGCGCTGTAACCAATGCTAACTAACAGAAGTTTGTTTTCCGAATTGGCTTTTTCAAAAGCCTCTTCACCCCACTCATACCAGTCGACGGGATTGTAGGCATGCTGTCTTAAATAGGGACTGCTTGAATTTATCAGACGATTTGTTTTGTGTTCTTGCTTTTCCAAAATAACTTTGTGCAAATAATACTCCATGCAAAAGTACCTTTTTTTATGTTTCGCTTTATTGTTTTTTAACAGCGCTTTCGCGCAGGAGGAAGTAGATACCACCAACAATAAGGATTGTGAATCGCTGCAAGACCTGCATTGGATAAAGGATAGTGCGTACAGAATATTTAAGACCCACAGGTTTTCAAATTTCAGAGTCTTATACCCATCGTTTAAAACATATAAAAGATATATTGATACCTCTGTAGCGGGTGATCAAAGTGAAATTACTAAATATTCGGTGTATAATACCTTGTGGAACCGTTTGCGCATTCAGCATACGCGAATGATGAATAAAAGCGCTAAGGCTGGGATCGAATGGTCGAAGACCAAACTGGATTCCTTCTACATTGATTCAGGTGGTGTGGGAGGCAACGAATATGCGTATATTCACTGGATTATTAAATACAACAACAAACGCAGATACCACTATTCGGCATTGTTTTTAAAAATGAAGGATAAATGGTTTTTGATGGATGAATTAAAATTCGAAGGAATAGTTATTGAAAAAAAGAAGAAGAAAAAGAAAAAATGAGTTTAGGGAAAACCGCTTTTGTAAAGCAACAAACAGGTCTTAATGAAAGACATATTCAGGCAGTAATAGATTTAAGTAAAGATGGTGGTACAGTGGCCTTCATCGCCAGGTACAGGAAAGATGCCACTGGTAATATGGATGAACTCGGTATTTTGGATGTTATAAAATATTCAGATGAATTCGATGAACTGGAAAAACGAAAATCCTTTGTTCTTGAGAGCATTGAATCACAAGGAAAATTAAGTGATGAACTGAAACAGAAAATTGAGTCGTGCTACGATAAAGATATTCTGGAGGATTTATATCTGCCTTATAAACAAAGAAAAAAAACCAGAGCGGATATCGCCAGAGAAAAAGGTCTTGAGCCTCTGGCAAAAATGATTCTTGCTCAGAGAGAACGTGATATTGAATACGCCGCTCAGAGGTATGTGAACGACAAAGTTGAGAATGTGGATGCTGCTATTGATGGCGCTTCTGATATTGTGGTGCAATGGATTGCCGATGATGCTGAAACCAGAAACATGCTCAGAGGCAGGTTCGAGCTACATGCCATACTAACCACAAAACTATCGAAAGGCAAAGAAAAAGATGGTGAGAAGTACCGCGATTATTTTACGTACTCTGAGAAAACCGCTCAGATTCCTTCTCATAGAATTATGGCCGTCATGCGCGCAGTGGATGAAGGCATTCTTAAGATAAGTATAGAACCGGACGAGGAGAGAACCCTTGAGGCACTCGACCGCAAATGGATCAGACGCGATAGCGCCACTGAACCTATTATGCTTGATATTACTAAAGATGCTTATAAACGTTTATTGC
>JAIXYV010000070.1 GCA_027490055.1 Bacteroidota bacterium
CTATCCAGGGTATCGAGGTTATCAGAGAGTTGAAGTTTCTTGGTAAAATCTCCATGAGAATACGCCAGAAGGGTATCTTCCAGTTGTAAGAATCTTTCGTCTAATTCAAAGTTAATCGGGCTTGACAATGTATGTTAAAAAGTTAAAGTTTAGGGTTAAATTAAAATACTACACAAATAAATACACACACATTTTTATAAGCTTTTAAGCCATTTAAGGGCTTCGGTTTTGTTGTTAAATGCTTTTACCTGAATCTTAGGGTTAGTAAGTCTGAGGAAAAAGTTGATGAGCATTTTGCTAAAAAGTGAATTTTCGATAATGGCAGCGGCACTTAAGCCACCAATACCTTCATCTGAGGATAGAAAATCTCTGGCTGATTTATCCATGCTTACAACTCCTGAATCTATGATCAATACAGGAAGCGATTTTCCATCCAGTAGTTTCAGCCTTTCATTAACGATATGCTTGGCATCGTCTATTGTCATTTTCAGGCCGGCTTTGTAGGTGGCCATAAGAATGCCATCTTCTACTACCATATGAATTTGACTGTTTTCGAAATGCGTCATTTTTTTTTGATTTCTTGATGCAAACATAGTAAAACAATTCGAATTATCTCAGCTTTTCCTAAAAATTACCTGTCCGTAAATTGATCAATCGGTGGAAATCTTAAAAAAAATGAGGACAAGTCGCTGAGCTTATCCACTTCTTATTTAATTTAACTATCCACATAAAATTTTGCAAAATGCACTTGGTGGATAAGATATGGATAGTTATCAACAGGTTTTTTGCATCGCTTTTTAAGTATTTCTGGGTCTTTTTTGACAGCTTTTTAAACTGTTTTAAAAATAAGTTTTTTTTGTTAATATATTGATAAACAAATATATAATAGTTATTTTGTTGCTATTTTTAGTATTTAGATACTATTAATATTTATTTAAACAATTTTGCTTTTTTGATTCATTTTTGCCAGGTATTTTAGATTCATATGTGTATTTTAGTGTACAATAGTTGCTTAATCAGGCTTGTACGAATTTTAAATTCTGTTTAAATTTTAAATAATTTAAAATCAGCATTATAGATAGATTAAAGTACTTGATATGGTATTAAAGTACTAATTTTTCAACATTTTACTTTGAATTGTTAATTCTATTATTGACCTTTGTAACCCTTAATACTTATCCATAACTTATGAACAATTTTCTAAATACGGTTAATGATGTTATCACAGATGGGAAGAACAGTGGGATTTTACATCTCAGTGTTTCCGATCAGGTGCTGCATGGCAACATGCTTTCCATCAACAAGAAAGATTTGGTTAATTTTAGTTCATGCAGCTATCTGGGACTAGAGTTCGACAGACGCCTGAAAGATGGAGCGATTAACGCAGTGGAAAACTACGGCACTCAGTTTTCTGCTTCAAGAGCCTATATCTCATCCATACATTATCAGGAGCTTGAAAGTAAGTTTAATCAGATTTTTGATGCAAATTGTGTGGTTGCTCCAACTACAACTCTTGGTCACATTGCTACTATACCGGTTATTGTTTCTGATAATGATGCCGTAATCCTGGATCACCAGGTGCACAGTTCTGTTCAAACGGCCGCTGCTTTATTAAAGCCTAAAGGTGTGCATGTAGAATTGCTTCGCCATAATAGAATGGATATTCTGGAAAGCAGAATTGCTGAGCTAAGTAAGAAGTATCACAAAGTTTGGTATATGGCAGATGGTATCTATTCTATGTATGGAGATGGTTCTCCGGTAGAACAGATCTATGCGCTGATGAATAAATATGAGCGTTTCCATTATTATGTGGATGATGCTCACGGTATGAGTTGCTTCGGAAAGCATGGCAGAGGCTATGTGTTGCAATCGCATGATCTTCACCCAAAAATGGTTTTAGCTATCAGTTTAGCAAAAGCCTTCGCTACCGGTGGTGCTGTGATGGTTTTCCCAAATCCTAAAATTGCGAGCTTTGTTAGAACCTGTGGCGGTCCGATGATCACATCCGGACCAATGCAACCTTCTGCATTAGGAGCCGCATTGGCAAGCGCCGATATACACTTAAGTGAAGAAATTAATGCTATCCAAACGGATTTACATGAGAATATTAAATACGCCAATTTGATGATCAAAAAGGCTGGTTTACCGCTAATTAAGGATCTGGATTCGCCAGTTTTCTTTGTTGGTGTTGGATTGCCTAAAGTGGGGTATCAACTCATTAAAAAAATGATGGATGATGGATACTATACCAACCTCGGAGCATTCCCGGCAGTGCCTATGAAAAATACTGGGGTGCGTTTTACCATCACGCGTTTACACACATTTGATCAGATTGAAGGTATGGTGTCTTCGATGGCCCATCACTTCGATAAAGTATTAGAAGAACAGAATTTTAGCAGAGAGTTAATTTATAAATCCTTTAAAATTGATTCTCCAACTGATAAAAAGATGAAGGACCTGGTTCAAAATCAATTGGCCTCATCTCAGTTAAAAGTCGAAAAGTACCAATCAGTCGCTCAGATTGATAAAACGCTCTGGAATAACCTGTTCGAAGGGAAGGGGAGCTTTGATTATGACGGACTCTTATTCCTGGAAAAAGCCTTTAAAGGAAATTCAACACCAGAAAACAACTGGGAGTTCGATTATTTAATCGTTAAAGAAAAAAGCTCCAATAAAGTAGTACTCGCTACCTTCTTTACAACTGCGCTGTGTAAAGATGATATGCTGTCTCACGAAGCTGTATCTGAAAAAATAGAACAGACTCGTAAATCTGAAGATCCATATTTCCTAACTTCTAAAATGGTTATGACCGGTTCTTTACTGACAGAAGGCTCACATATTTATCTTCACGAAATCAGTAATTTCAAGAAACAGGCTTATAATGAACTATACGCCATGGCCGCTCAGCTTCAAAAGAAATACAATGCCAGCACGATCATGTTGAGAGATTTCATGGATGATAACGGTCCGCTCGACAAGTTAATGCTTGAAAATGGCTTCTTTAAAGTTCAAATGCCTGAAACCAATGTTCATCGCCATCTGATCTGGAAAAACGAAGACCAGTATCTTAGTACTTTATCTAAAAAGGAGCGCTACCACGTAAGAAGTGAGATTTTGAAACACTCTCACCAGTTTACAACCAGTATTATAACACATCCAAGTAAAGAACAATGTTCTCACTGGTTTGAGTTGTATAAAGAAGTAAAGCAAGGCTCTTATAAATTGAATACTTTCGATTTGCCAGAACGTCTTTTCCAGGAAATCGCCACCAGTCAGAATTGGGAAGCGCTTTCATTGCAATTGCCAGTTAACGGTGAAATGAAGGAGGTAGCAGTGGTGTTTAATTACAAATCGGGTACCACCTATAATGCCATGTTCATTGGTATTGATAGACAAATAAAAACCCAATTTAGTATCTATAGACAAGCTCTTTATCAAATACTTAAGCGTGCCAATGCCTTAAACTGCATAGTTGTTAACTACGGTTTTACGGCTTCCCTTGAAAAACGTCGCTTAGGGGCTGATTCTCATCCAACAGTCGCTTACATGCAAAGTGAAGATCATTTTAATGCTTCTGTTATCGAGTCGATGCAAGTTATTAAAAACCAAGCAATTGGTGTGATATAGGTTCTTTGTGGCTTAAATGTGACAATTTTTGTTTAATTATATTTGAATTAACAAAAATTATGTTTTACTTTTGTTGCTAGTTCAAAAAACTATATACAGAATTATGCTTATTGTACCAGTAGAATTTTCCACGTTTAACAGGAGTTCTATGATTCAAATTTTAGAAAGCAAGTCTGTATTTGTGTGTGAAATGCCATTAAATAACGGGTTCAAGTTGCACTTGTATTCAATGTCCAGTTTCTTTGTTGAGGAGTTGTTAGATTCCAAAGGCAATGTATTGGAAATTAAGCCTGTCAGCACCAGTTACGTGGCAAGTTTGTACTGTAAGAATTTTAATTTAAACAGTCAAATTTTTTAGAATTTCTAAAATTTCGTTAAACCCAAAGGCACCAGATCTATAACTAGATTTGGTGTTTTTTTTATACGCCGTTTTTTCACTTTTTAAGCAGCTCAATGGGCTGCCTAAATTCTCCTTTCTCCTATTCCCAAATCTTGTATTTAACCCTGCCAAATCTTCTTTTTTGGTCGAAGTAATTCGTATCTCGTTTTTCTAATTTGTTTAAGTTTTCATTAAAAAACTAGTATTAAGTACATATTTTATCAAAATGTCGATATAATTTAAATAAATATTTTTATAAAACTCAGTAATTCAACATTATAAAAATAAACAAAATGTTAATAACTTGAGGATTTTAGTATTTTTTACTCTATTTTTGCAGCGAAATTATACAAATACAAATTATATGAAAAAACAATGTTTTATGGCTCTGTTATTGAGTCTTTCTTTTAATCTATCTGCACAAAGCTCTTGCGAGCCTCCACTTTACAATTTCAACAATAAGTCAAATGTCAATGGGACGGTTGGAGTTGGAACCGAGTTTACCTTTTCTAATGTTTTGAGTAATGTTAATGCCATTGTCACAATTACCAAAATGCAAAATGCGACCATTAACAATGCGAATATGGATAATGCTTCTCCATATGCACAAGCCTGGCAGCCGTTTATTACTTTCCCATCCTCAAGAAGTGCTGCCGGCGATTCTAGTTACATAGAGTATAAAGTACGTTTCGTGTCTAATAACCAAACTTCCTCTCAAGCTTGTATGGCAATGACGATCGTAGACTGCGATGGCAATGGCTCTGGAAATACTTACCGCGAGATGGTTAAGGTTTCTTTACCCGGTAATCCAATGGGGATCTCTAATTCTACGATTAGTGGTTATGAAGATAGCAGATGGATGCTGTTTAAAAGTGGTCCGGCTACCTTTAGTAACATTGACACAGTTAATAAGGCTGCAATGGGGCAGGTTAACTTTCCGGCAGGTACTCACACCTTTTATATACGTGTAGGAGTTGTAGGACCGGTTAGTGCCAATACCCAAAGACAATTTTCTTTCTATTTTAAAAGCTTTACAGGCTTACTAGTTCCACTTCCTGTTAATTTAATAAGTTTTACTTCAGTGTCCAGTGGTGATAATGTTCAGTTGAACTGGATAAGTTCAGATGAACATCAATTTAGTCATTACGAAGTTTTTAAGTCTACGAATGGTAAGGACTATACTTATGTTGCCAGTGTAGAAGCTTCTGGTAATGTTAATTCGATTTCTAATTATACTTTTACGGATAGCCGTTTGCCTGGCGAATCGAATCAAGTGTTCTATAAACTTAAGTTAGTAGATTTAAATGGCCTTTATCAATGGAGTGGTGTAAGATCAGTCCTGTATAATCAAGTTGCATCAACTGAAGGAATTGTTTTCCCAAATCCTGTTCTTAATGATTTTACAGTATTGCCCTCTGCTGGAGCAAATATTCAGCGTTTAATTCTTAATGACGCTTTAGGTCAAGAACTGATCAAGCATTCTATTAGCACAGATTCCACAGCTAAATTCGATATTAGCAACTTACAGGCTGGTATATATAATTTATATATATACTACGAAGACGGAACCTGCCAGGCTGTTAAATTGGTAAAACAGTAACCATATACAGATATATCATCTTTGGAAGTCGCCCGCGGGCGACTTTTTTTATGCCACTCTTATAATTGTTGCCTATATATACTATAGTGTAATGTTTTTTGCCATTGGCAGGCTTAGGAAGGCTTATTTGCCTCTGACAGTCCATTTATCCCATTAAAGCTATTGCTTGATTTGTATTTGCTGATGTATGGCGCAATATTTTAGTTAAAAATAAGGTTTTCAGGTGAAAAAGTTTCAGGTTTAAAAAATTGAAAATGAGGCCTATAGATTGCTTGTGTCTCGACTGTTTTAATAGTAAAATAAATAATAGTAATAATATAAAATAAAGTAAATCAGTAATATAGAATAAATATACTATTATAATACTATTATATTAAGTGAAGTTTTAATTTAAGCGCAAAAATGTTTAATAATAGAGGTGTAAAAATCGCCTTTAATTTTTTATATAATAGTTAATATATTATAAGTGTTGAACATTTGTATTCATTTTGGCATAGATACTATATACTTAGTGTAAAAAGGACTAGGTATTTAACGCAAAGTGCCTTTAAGCTGGTTTTAGACCGATTGATTATTGCCGGTAATGTAGTCTTTTAGTAGATTTAAACACATGAAAAACAATGATATAAGTTTTTAATATTTAAATAGATCTTTATTGAAGCGACTTTAAATGGCTGATTTTGTTACCAGGTAATACTACCTATTAAAGGGTGTTTTTTACGCATTTATACCTCATTTTGATAAAGTAAAATAATAGTTTTCAGGGTATTTAAATAGACATTGAGGTAGGTTTGTTGAGTTTTTGTGTTGATAAACTCCTTTGTTTGTCGACTTTTTAGCCGATTCTGGAAAAATCTGACGTTTTTTCGACTAGTATTTTATACTCAAAGTGCAAAACTTGTGTTTTATCACTCAAAAATTACAATTAAAACAATTGAAAATGAATGAAATACGAAAAAATTAACATTTTTTGAAAAAATTTGTGTTTTAGTATTTTAGTACTATCTTTGTATCGTTGATTTATTAAACACATTTACACAAATATTAAACACACACAAAATGAAAAACACAATTAAAATTATCATCTTAACAGTATTATCTTTAATAAGTGATAATCTTTTTGCTCAAGCACCTTATTTAAGATTTAGAAAACCGACCACTAATGACAATGTAAGTTTCAAGTTTGCTCATGTGGTTTCTGGAACTGATGCTATTATTTCTATTGTAGGTTCAAGAAATGCTTCTATTAGTAGAATTGATGATTCTTCTTCTAACCCATACGCCTGGCAGCCATTTATCAATTATGGTAGAACAAACAATACTGCTGATACCAGCTATATCGATTTTAGTATTTCTTTTAAAAACAGTAGCAATGGTAACAATGTTTCTTTAAGTAAATTATCACTTTGTATAGTAGATTTAGATGGTAGTGGTTCTGGTTCTTACAGAGAAATGGTAGCAACTTCTAAGCCTTCAACCCCAAAAGGAATTACTGGTTCAACTATCAGCGCAATCAATAGCATATTAAACAATATCTTTATTAGCGGTACTACATCATATAGTAATATTGATACCAACAACTTTATAGCAATGGCTCAGGTAGACTATGCGAATGTTAATACCTTCACCATAAGAGTAGGTGTGGTTGGCAGAGTGTCTTCAGCTACTACCCGTCAGTCTTCTTTCTACTTTAAACCTTTCAACTCTTTAAATTTAGTACTTCCTGTTAAATTGATCGATTTTAATGCAACAGCTGCAGATAATAACAATTTGATTTCCTGGAAAACGACTTCTGAAGAAAACGCTAACCGTTTTGAAGTTTATAAGTCTTTAAATGGTGTTGATTTCGAATTAGCTGGTGAAGTAGAAGCTGCTGGATTTAGCCAAACTTTACAATCATATGCTTTCACTGATGCTTCTATCGCTGAAAATGTTACAGTATTCTACAGATTGAAATTAATCGACAACGATGGTTCTTTCTCTTGGTCTAAAATCGTTACCGTTGCCGCAACCAACGCTAACACCACTAAAGTACAATCAGTTTACCCTAACCCAACCAGCGGTGTTCTGAACATTAACTTCAGTCAGTTGTCAGAAACTAACTTCAATGTTCAAATTATTGATGCCTTTGGTAAAGTATACCAACAGGTTAATAGCGAAGATCTTAACGGTAGCAGTAATCTGAGCTTCGACTTAACAGAGCTTAACACTGGTATCTACTTTGTAAAAGTGAGCAGCGACTGTGGTCAGTCTGATCTAACGAAATTTTCTAAAAACTAATTTATAACGCACATCTACACAAAAGAACAAAAACCACATCCGAAAGGTGTGGTTTTTTGTTATGTAGTGGTTTTTACCCAAAAACACTTTTGGAAATTTTTACTTAAATACTTTAGATTCCTCCATTTTTGGTCGGGCATAAAAACACATTATTGGTTTTTTTACGGCTCTTCTTTCAATCAAAATTCTAACTGGATTTCTAAAAATGAGAATCATCAGTTTTACAGATTCTGATATTTTGTTTTAATATTCAGTAAATCAGTGCGATATGGTTTTTTGAATAATTTGCTAAAATTCGCAAAAAAATATTTTTTCTTGATTTGAATTCGTATCTTACCTATTGATATAAAACAATGCTTAGTGCCTTAATTTTCATAATATTACCAGTGGCTCACTTTTCAGCTAAAGTGGGTAAAAAATCTTATGAAATAGGGGAGAGTCATAATTCAATCCATTCTCTGATGCCATACTTCACTAATTTACCTGTTTTATTCAAGCTAGTCGTTTTTTTAAGCGATAGTTTTTCCTCTTTTGCTTTTACACAAATAACCCAAAATACACATGAAGTTCAAACTTTTACTCCTGTTTGCGGCAGGTATCCTGCTTCCGCTATCTGGAAACGCTCTGAGTTCTGGCGATGTTAACGTTAGGCTGATTTCGGGCTACTATTGGATGGATAATTCCTGTTCTGCCGGTTCCCCATTCGGCAAGGTTGTGTCCTTCAGAGTTAAAAACACCAAGGGTACGCTGATTCAAAATATCAGTGTTGAGCTCACTGGTTTAAACTTTGTCGCCACCGGTGGTACATCTTATTCCTCTGGAACACCACTTTTTCAATGCAAAACACCGACGAAAGTCTATTTGGGTGATATCCCAGCCGGCGATTCGGTGACTGCTTTCTTTTATGTAGGTTACAATTGCCTGATCTACCCCAACAATACCAATCTTACCACCGATTACCTGACAACTGCCATTAAGCTTGCCGACAATAACTCAGGTACTGTTAGCACTTCATTTAATAGAAATATTTATGTGTTAAGGAATTCCAATAATAATACCATCACCATTCTGGCAACCAGTACGAATACTGTTGGAACAACCACTACCATCTCTGTCGCCTATAATATCTCGAATGTCAAGCCGAATAATATAATTGATATGGAATTGAGTACCACGCAGGCTTTTCCTGCCGGTTATTCTATCACTGGTTGTAAAATAACGGCTTCTTCTATTCCCAGCGATTTTCCTGTTAATCTCTCCAATACCCATTACTCCAATACAATTACTTCTAACCTGCCATCCGGAGGAACGGTAACTATAGAATGGTATTTAAAAATCACAGGCGCGTCTTCGGGTTTGACATCCTCTAATATTGTGCCTTATATTGTTTCTGATGCAGGTTCATCACAACGCTGGCAAGCCAATACCACCACTTTTACAGGAACCTCGACGCCGAGCAACCCGATTACTATGACCAAACGCGCTAATCGTTCCAATGTATTAGCAGGAGATACTCTGGTATACACCATTGTCATTAGAAATAGCAGTACGACTACAGATGTGACAATTGACCGATTAGTTGATAAACTACCCCGCGATTACAAATTCAGATATATGGAAAAGAACACCTCGGTATTCCCGCGACTAGTGATGTATTCAAATTCTACTGCTTATCCATCCTATTTAGATACAGGCTATTTATTGTTCAGCGGTCAGAAAGAAATATCCTCAGGTGTTTTTTCTTATGTGATTCCCCGCCAGGATTCAGTAAAACTAATATATAGTGTTACAGCATCCGCTACCATTGGCACTGCAGATACCAATATTATCATCGCTTATGTGGGTACGTCTTCTGTAGCCACAGCTTTTGCAAGAGTGAATGTGTTGTCTGTCTTGCCTGTGAGAATGCTCGATTTTTCAGCCAGAGCCGATGCCTCTGGGGTATCTGTTAACTGGACAGCCGCCAACCTCGAACCTGGAGACAGATTTGAACTATTCAAAAATGAAACAGAATCGCTGAACTATCATCCTTTAAATACGTATCAAATCGATGATCATATGAGTATAGCCCAGTTTTCTTACCAGGATCTTGCTCAAGATGCCGCAGAAGGCGTTCAATACAAACTGCTTCATTATTCTCTTAATTCTCATGCTAACGAATATGTAGCAGAGCTTAATGGTTCTATAAAGTCTACTATTTGCTCGAGAGTGTATGGTGAATCTGTTCTTGTTAACTTAAATGGCGATTTTGGTGCTGAGGCTGAGTTTGTAATTACTGATATGCTTGGAAAAGAACTATATCGGTCAAAGCAAGATGTTAGAACTGGTTTTGTTAATTTACCATTTAACACCTCGGCACTTCCTCAACAAGTGCTCTTAATCACCGTTAATTGCAATAATCAATCCTTTACAGAACGTTTGTTGAGTCGTTAAATCGACTTCAATAGACATAAAAAAAGAGCAACACCAGTGTTGCTCTTTTTTTATGTTAAGTTTTTTAGGTCTACAAACTTACACCCATTTCTTTCAAAAGATTTTCGGCGTTGTTCAGATACTTCATAGTAAACAGAACATAACGGATATCTACTGCTATACTTCTGCTGTAATCGGCATTCCAGCTGTAATCATTTAATGTGGCTGTGTATGCTCTGTCGAAATTAACACCAACCAGGTTGCCGTCGGCATCCATTACCGGACTGCCACTATTGCCTCCAGTGGTATCCATATTGTACAACATGCACACCACCAGTTCGCCAGTTTCCGGATCTAGTAATGTTTTATTGATGTCGGTGGTTTTTAATAATTGCATTACGGGCTCCGATAAACGGTAATCGATATTATCTGTCGCATTCTTCTCAAAAATCTCTTTGATGTGTGTGTAAGGCGCGGTGTGCTTGTTTAAGCCTTCTTTGTAGCCACTGATATAACCATAGGTGAATCTCAGCGTGGCGTTGGCATCCGGAATAAATCGTTTGTTGCCGTAATTGATTTTTGCTTCTAATAAGCGCGGTAATAGAGCACTTAGTTTACTGTTCACTTCGTTGTTGCGCAATTCAATTACTTTTAAAACAGGTAATAGGGCTTTGGCCATTTCTCTCAATGGGTCTTTGCCTTTGTATACTTCCCATGGCACACTGTCCAGGTATTTTCTAACTTTGGCAGTTTCGTCCATATAAGATTTCGCATAGGCTTTATTCACCCATTTCTTAGCGTCTTTAATAGATTTCAAGGCCTTTACTCTGTCGCTTTTTGGTAAATCATTAGCGCGCTTAATCAACTCTGCCAGAATTAATGCATCCAGTTCGGCATCTGCAACACTTGTATTGTTTAGCGATTGCAGACGTGCTTTTTTCCATTTGTTCCAGAATTCTTTATCGTCTTTTCCTGGCGCTTTCGGATTGGAAGCTACGGCATTTTCAATGTTCAAAGCCGTTGCTAAGGCCCCACAATCGAAGTTAAAGCGGTTCAACAATAAATCCCTTTTAGCATTGCTCAAACGAATGGTATACAAGCTGTCTATTTCTTTGAAAAATCTGGTGTCGACGCCTGCTGACTGCATCTTTGCCATCAGTTGTAGCTGCTCATCTTTTTTTGTATTTAACAAACCGGTTTGCCCCAAACCAAACATTTTACCTTCGAAATTCTTTTTGGTATTAGCCAATTGTTTGATGGTTCCGGCCATTCTTAAATATCTGTCGCGATCGGTTTTGCCCAGATCTTCCATAGTTTTGATGCGCCAGCCATACCATTCGCTGATAAAAGGAAGAATATGATCTTGCTGGTAATTTAAAAACTGATAGGGCTCGTTTCTGTAGGTAGTGCCGGGATAGCCTAAAATGAACACGAGGTCGCTGTTCTTTGTGCCTTTCGGATTGATTTTTAAGAATTTTTTAGGGGTGTATGGAATGTTATCGGGACTGTAATCGGCGGGTTTTCCGTCTTTACCGACGTACGCTCTCACAATACTAAAATCTCCGGTATGCTTTGGCCATTCCCAGTTGTCAGATTCGCCACCAAACTCGCCAATAGTGCGCGGTGGAACATACACCAGGCGCACATCTTTTAATACCTGATAACGGAATAGGGTATAGCTGTATCCAACGAACATCTCGCTGATTTCTATGCTTAATTCAGGGTATTTGGCCTGTTCTGCTTTAATTAAAGCATCCATGTTTTTCCTAATCATTTCTTTCTTGGCAACTGGTTCTGTTTGCAAGTTGATGCCATCCAGAACTTTTAAACTAACATCTTCGTAGCTTTTAGTGATTTTACAAGTTAGACCAACTTTAATTTCTTTGCTTTTGTCAGAGGCGTAGAATCCATTTTCCAGATAGTCATTCTCCTTGGTGCTTACACCTGCAACGCTGCCAAATACGCAATGGTGATTGGTGATGATTAAACCTTCTTCTGAAACAAATGATCCAGTGCATCCGCCTAATCTTACCAGAGCATCTGTCAAGGCAACTCCATCCGGATTGTAAATGTCTTTTTGTGAAATGTTAAATCCGGCTTTTTTGAAATCCACCTGATTCAACTGACTGAGAGGGAACATACCCTCATCGGCTTTGTGTGCAGGCAACAGCAACAAGCAGAATGCCGCCCATACAATCAATTTTGAATTACGAAACATGATGCGAATATAGGTTTTTTTTACAAGCCTATGCCTCATGTTAGTGAGCCTGATTTAGCTATTCGAAGTAACTGGCTTTGATAAATTCGTCGAGTTCTTTAATCTCTTTCTGTGCGTGCTTGAGGTCGGCGCGATTGCCCTCCCACCATTTCTTTCCTTTGTACAAAAAGATGATGTGATCACCGATGTCAAAAACAGTTTTCATATCGTGACTGTTGATCACGTTGGTGATGCCGTATTCTTTGGTGATTTCATCTATTAACTCATCAATTAAGCGAGAGGTGATTGGATCTAAACCACTATTGGGTTCATCGCAAAACAGGTACTTAATATCTAAGGCGATAGCGCGCGCAATACCGACACGTTTTTTCATGCCACCACTTATTTCAGAAGGAAATTTATTGTTAATATTTTCGAGGTTAACGCGTTTCAGACAGAAGTTCACCCGGTCGCGAATTTCAGCTGTAGACATTTTCGAGAACATCTCTAAAGGGAAAGCGATATTTTGTTCGACGGTCAATGAATCGAATAGGGCAGTACCTTGGAACAGCATGCCTATTTCGCGACGAACATCACGCAAATCCTGATCCTCTAAAGCCAGAATATCTCTTCCATCGAAAGCAATTGTGCCAGTATCCGGATGCTCTAGTCCGACCATGCACTTCATCATGACACTTTTACCACCACCACTGGCGCCTATTATCAGATTGTTTTTACCACTAAGAAAAGTAGCATTGATATCAAATAAAACCTGACGGTCTTCGAATAGTTTGTTAACACCTTTAATCTCGATCATAGTAATATTTCAGCTAGGATATAATCAAAAAACAATACCAGTACCGAGCTGTAAACAACAGCTCTTGTGCTGGATTCACCAACACCTAATGCACCACCAGTGGTATAATAGCCCTGATATGAACTCACCGACGTAATGATAAAGGCAAACGTGAATGCTTTTACGGTACTGAAGAAAACTGTAAAACCTTTGAAAGTGCTGCGCGCGCCAGAGATAAATTCTTCGTGAGTAAGAATACCAGACAATTCGCCAGCCGCATAGCCACCGTATATACTTAAAGTAATAGCAACGATATTCAGCAATGGAATCATTAGCATGCCCGCAATAATTTTAGGCAGTGCCAGGTAACCCGGAGCGTTGATACCCATCACATCGAGGGCATCTATTTGTTCGCTGATACGCATATTGCCAATTTCAGAGGCAATGTGTGCGCCAACTTTTCCGGATAATACCAGGCATGAGATTGTCGGACCGAGTTCAAGCATGGTGCTATCAGATACAATGGTGCCGATGACGGATTTCGAAATCAGTCCGCTTACCAGCTGATAGGCCGTTTGCACAGTGGTTACAGCGCCTATAAAGAGTGAGGTAATGGCAATAATGGGCAGAGAGCCAATGCCGATTTTATACATTTCATCAGACAAACGTTTGAAGAAAATACGTGTTTTCTCCGGACGAGCAATCATACTCTTCATAAACAGCAGATAGTGGCCGAAGTAATAAAAAAATCTAAGATTCATGAATTGAAAACTTGGGTGTAAAGATACATCAAATAGTTTTTAGAATTTAAGACAACAGATTTCCTTACCAACCACTGTCTAATAGATTTGAAAGTTTGTATTATTTGCACTAGGTTTGAAACATGCAAACAACAGTATTAGTCACCGGCGGATCAAAGGGTATAGGATTGGCAATTGCCTCAAAATTTCTACACGCTGGATGCAAGGTGATTACATTTTCGCGCAGTATAGGTGATTCTGCGGCCTTAAAGGAAGAATTCGGCTCAATGCTCGAGATGCGTTTCGGCGATTTAAGCAGGGCAGAGGAAGTGAAAGCAATGTGTGCAGAGGTAGTGAAAGAGCATGCAAAAATTGATGTATTGGTTAATAATGCAGGCACCTTTTTGCCAGGTTCCATTGGGGAAGAAGCAGAAGGGGTATTTGAATTGCAAATGGCCTTGAATTTAGGGTCTGCCTATCATACAACTCGTGCCATATTGCCACAAATGGGAGAGGGGAGCTATATTTTTAATATGTGTTCTACAGCCAGTATTGTGCCTTATATCAATGGCGGTTCTTATTGCATCAGTAAACATGCTTTATTAGGTTTTTCTAAAGTATTGCGACAAGAGTTAATGAGCAAGGGAATTGCAGTGAGTTCTATATTGCCGGGCGCGACCCGAACAGAGAGCTGGAATGGGACAGATTTGCCTGATAGCAGATTCATGAAACCAGAGAATGTTGCGGGTGCTATTTTTCTTGCTTGGGAGAGTCGCGGAAACTGCGTGTTTGAAGAGTTATTGATCCGTCCGGTCCTGGGCGATATATAATTTTTAAATCGCTGTTTTATAGCGCTTTGCATATTATTGTTAATTTTTCTTAATTTTTTTATTATTCATTGCAGCGTTGTCATTAATTTTGGCGTCTAAATTTATTAGAATATATATTTTTACAAATCATTATGAAAAAATTACTTACAGTTGCCTTGACACTTTTCTACAGTGGAGGCTTAATTTTATCTGCACAGGTGCCAGCTCCGAAAAAGAAGGACGTGCAAAAGCAAGTTGTTAAAGGCGAAGAGGTAAAGATCAATGCTAAATCTAATGCAGGTTCAAAGAGAACTGCTGCGGGTCCGGATTGGTTTACACCTTCTGAAACCATCAGAACTTTTAACGGTGGTGCAACTTCAGGTTACAGCTACGCAACTTTATTCCCTGATACCAACGCTTTGTTTACTTACTCTGGTTCAGCTGGTAATGTTACTTTCGAAAACAACATCAATTCACTTGGTTTAGTATTCGATCCAAGAAGTGATATCTACGATGGTTCTCCATTCAAAACCACTAAATGGTCTAACTACACTGTGGATTCAATCAAATTCCCTTTCTTCTACAGACGTTTTAATACTGATGATAACATCGTTGATACTATCATCGTAACCACTTTTGACAGAACCAGCATTGGTAGAGGTTTTACTACTATCTATGCAGGTGCAGTTGATTACACTACTGACAGATTCAGAGCTGCCGGTACTGGTACCAGCGTCTTCACAATCTTATTAACTAAAGATGATACTTCATCAAGTGCACAAGAGCGTGCAGTTGCAGTAAACAAAACCATCAATGGTTCTAACAATGGTGGTAACTACTTCGGTGCTACTATCACTTTCTTACCAGGTTACAAAGGATACAACCACGGCTTACCATTTGATACAGTAGCAAACTTTGTATCAGGCACTAAAGGTCCAAACAAAACTAACGTTATCCGTTTATTAGGTTACTACGATCCATCTATGTATGTTGAGAGCACTACAGTTCCAGCAGTTAGTGGAAACAGAATCTACAACCACGGTATCGTTGCTGAACCAACTCAACGTTACCAGTTAGGTACTAACAAAGTTGATTACTACTTCCCAGCTTTCTACCAGTCTGTGCATTTATTCCCAGCAATCGACTTCAAATTATCAAGTCCTAACGTATCAGTAAACACGCTTAGCAGTGCTTCTATCAGCAATATCTATCCTAACCCAGCAACTGGTGGTGATGTGATTGTTGAATTGAAATCAGACATCAATGCAGCTTCTGTAGTAACAGTAACTGACATCACTGGTAAAGTAGTTAAAACTGCTGACTACGCTTTAGTAGCTGGTTCTAACGAAATTTCTTTAAATGTAGACGGTTTATCAAAAGGTATTTATGTTGTTAGCGTTAAAGCTGATGGTGTAAACACAATCTCTAAATTGACCATCGAATAATATTAATTGATTAATTAAAAATCCCTGACAAATTAGTTTGTCAGGGATTTTTTTTTGATTACTTTTGCACTCGCTTTAAAAAGCAAAAGGACCCGTAGCTTAATTGGATAGAGCATCTGACTACGGATCAGAAGGTTGGGGGTTCGACTCCCTTCGGGTCCACCCTGTAGCAGAGAAAACCCTGAAAACAACATTCAGGGTTTTTTTATGCAATTCGGTCAGGGTTTTCACGCTACAGGGTGAGACCCGTAGCGTGATGTAACGAAGTGTAATCTCTGCTACGGGGACACAATATTTTTAAATGCAGAGAAAACCCTGAGAACCACCTTCAGGCGGTTTTTTATTTCCCCACACCCACCCTCAACCTCACCCTCAAACTCATCCTCACCCTTTTAACCGCGGACCGCAGGTCCGATGGTTAAAACTCTTCACCCTCACACTCACCCTCTCATTCCAATCATGTAGCGTGCGACCGAAGGAAGCTCTGCTACATGACTCTTTAAACCGAGGATCGCAGGTCCGACGGTTTAACCCCCTAAGAGCAAAGCTCTTAACGGGGCAGGCTGTGAACCGCAACTCCGACGCTTATAATTGGTGATCATGTTGGTGAGTTATCGGTATGGCAGATGTTACGATGATTGTTTGCGTTGTGTTTTGTTCCCGGCGCCGCTGGCACCAGGTTAACCAGAATTTAGTTTCTTAAACAATCAATGTTAGTCCAGCGTCGCTGACGCATCAAAGTTTTTGGTCTGGAGCAGCAACCCCTATATCCTATATCCTCCCAATCCCCTATTTTTGTTATACTGTATGACTGCTTTATCCTCTAAAGAACATTCTGAATTGTTGATGTTGCTGGAAACGCGTTTTTATCGCCATCAACAGCGACATGCCAATATTACCTGGCAGCAGGTATTTGATCGTTTAAAGGCGCATCCTGAAAAAATCAAAACCTTACAAGCAATGGAAGCCACGGGCGGAGAACCGGATTTAGTGGCGGTTGAAAATGATGGTGCTCTGGTGTTCTTTGACTGCTCGCCCGAGAGTCCGAAACAACGACGAAGTATCTGCTACGACCAAAAAGCTTTGGACGCTCGTAAAGAGAATAAGCCTGCCGATAGTGCCTTGAATATGGCCAAAAATATTGGTATTGAGATACTCAACGAAGAGCAGTATCGATATCTTCAATCGCTGGGTGAGTTTGATCTTAAAACCTCCAGCTGGATTGAAACACCAGATAATATTCGTCAGCTGGGAGGCGCCTTATTCGGCGACAGAAGGTATAATACCGTCTTTTTTTACCACAATGGAGCTGAATCGTATTATGCTGCCAGAGGTTTCAGAGGAAGTCTGAAAATTTAATTAAAAAGTTTATTTGCGCAATTAAATGGTTGCGCATATATTTGCAACCAATTAGTTGCAAATATATGGAAGCAAGACGAGACGTTTATCAAGCGATTGCCGATCCGACAAGACGAGCGATACTGAGTTTGCTATCATTGCAAGCCATGACACCTAATGCTATAGCAGAGAATTTTGATTGTAGCAGACAGGCGGTATCTAAACATATTAAGGTGCTTAGCGACTGTCACTTGTTAAAGCAGAAGCAGAAGGGCCGAGAAATCTATTATCAGTTTAATCCATCAAAAATGAAAGAGGTAAAGAAGTGGCTGCATCAATTAGAGCAGTTATGGGAGAGTAGATTTGAGCAACTGGATGAGGTATTAAAACATCAAAAATAATTTATATGAGACAATCTATTTTTAACAAAGACATTGAGAATCATCGAATGATGATCACACGCGAGTTTAATGCCCCAATTGGTCAGGTATGGCGCGCATGGACAGATCCGAGCATTATCGATCTGTGGTGGGCTCCTAAACCCTGGAAAGCCGAAACTAAGGCGCACAACTTTACTGTTGGGGGCGAGTGGTTGTACTGCATGAACGGTCCTGAAGGCGAAAAGCACTGGGCAAAAGCAACATTTCATAAAGTAGAAGCGCCTGTTTTGTATGAAGGAACTGATGCTTTTTGCGATGAAGAGGGCATAGTTAATCCGGAGATACCATCGATGTATTGGAAAGTGCAGTTTGAAGACAAAGGCGTTAGCACTGTGGTAAATATAGAGATTACATTTGACTCAGCGGAGTCTTTAGAAACAATCGTCTCCATGGGCTTCCAGGAAGGCTTCACGATGGCGCATGGCAACCTCGACGAATTAATAGAAAAAAACGCTATTTAGTATTTTGCAAACTGCCCTCTGAGCGTATATTTGCAGTCCTGTAAACAATTAACAGGGGCAATTAGCTCAGTTGGTTCAGAGCACTACCTCGACAAGGTAGGGGTCACTGGTTCGAGCCCAGTATTGCCCACCCTGTAGCAGAGAAAACCCTGAAAACAACATTCAGGGTTTTTTTATGCAATTCGGTCAGGGTTTTCACGCTACAGGGTGAGACCCGTAGCGTGATGTAACGAAGTGGAATCTCTGCTACGGGGACACCTTCAAATCACTTTTGAAAACATTTTCACCAAGTTCGACATTTCGCTAATTGCCTCCACCAAATAAAAATACCGCCGCAAGGCGGTTTTTTATTTCCCCACACTCAAACTCACCCTCATCCTCAAACTCAACCTCACCCTTTTTACCCCCGTAGAGCAAAGCTCTTAACGGGGCAGGCTGTGGACCGCAGGTCCGACGGCTATAATGTAATTATGAAGTCTACAGTTCAGCGCTTACAAGATTAAAAGCACTTCAGTGACCCATTCTAGATTATAAAGATGCTTCTAAATACTTATCCTGAAATACAAAGCCGCAGGTATAAAATACCGTGTTTTGGGATAATTACTCTCTCTGTGAGAACCCATGCTGGGTGTTAAAGGAAATACTTTGTCGTATGAATAACTATGCTGACTGCGGTATAAGGGCATTTCCAGTATTACACTAAAAAAGCGGTTGAACTGATACGAACCTCTGAATAGTAAAGAAGCCCCATGTTCGGTTTGTAAACCTCTTTCTGTTTGATTTTCTAAAGAGGTGTACAGAATATTCATGGTGTCAGACTGCTGAAAGTAATAAGATACACCGCCGTAGCACTGAAACTTTTTATGGTTGTAAAAATTATAGGTGTAAGAGAGATTTACCCGTCGGTGCAAGCGGTCTTTGGTTTTCTTAATGCCATTGACATAGGTATTGTCTGATTTGTAATTGCGGACATACCCTACACCTCCTAAATGTTTTTTAATGCCGTACTGTACCTCGTAATACACACCCGAATAAAAGAGACCGCTTTGCTGAACCGGTTCAGCCTGCTGTAATATCGGATTCAATGACACCAGTAGGTGTAAACCAAGTTTTTTCGAGGTGCTGTCATTGGCGCCTTTTGCGCTGTTTGTCAAGAAACAACTCAGTACTAGAATAAATGCTTTTTGACAATTACTTGGCAAACGGAGAAGAGAATTTTGGGTCTGTTAAACTATTTTCATCTTCCAGAGTTCTTAAAAATGCCAGGATATCATTTTTCTTTCCTCCGGTATAAGAATCAAAATTGTGAGCAGGAGGTCGGTTCTTTAACTCGTCACTTAAATGCGTATTGTTCTGTACGCCAAATCCGTAATGGTTAATTACTTCATTTAAAGTTTTAAAACGACCATCGTGCATATATGGTCCGGTTTTAGTAATATTTCTCAGGTCGGGTATACGGTATAAACCATCTTTGCCCTTGTCTCTGTTCTCTGCTTCTAATCCAATATTAGCAAGTTTTTCGCGCTTAGAACCATCTAAAGAAAAGTCTTCATGCAAGAAATGGCATTTGTCACATTCTAATTCAACAAATAACTCCATACCATTCGTTTCAGCTATGTTGAAGTTAGAGAAGCCAGTTGCAATACCTTTGTCAAATTTGCTGTTAACATTCACGATAGAAAAAAGAAACTGACCCATGCTTTCACGCATTCTGTCTGTGGTAATTTCCTCGTCGCCATAAGCATCCTTAAACAATTGCTGATAGTACTTCAAATTGCCTATTTTTTCGGTAATTAAATCTATTTGAGAAAAGCCCATTTCGATATGGTCCTGGATAGGTGCAAACACCATCGATTCTATTTTGCTCTCGCGTGTATCCCAGAAATAGCCTGCCTTGCGGTTCATGTACAAATTGCTGATCGGCATAGAATTTCTTTTGGTTGGCAAACCTTCGAATCCGGCACTAAACTGAACGACGTCTGAAAAACCTTTCTCTTGTAAGTGGCAAGAGGCGCAGGCCGTAGAGTTGTTAAATGACAAAGCTTTGTCGTAGAAAAGAACACGACCAATTGTCGCTTTCTTATTGTTAATTATACTGCCATCTTCATATAAAACAGGAATCTTGCCTTGTATAGTGTTTACAGAACTGTAATCAAAAGGCACTGAAGGCAGATTTAGTTTAATTTCACCAATCGACGGTTGTTCCGGCATCTGACGAGTGCAGCCAATTAAGGCGGCAATTAAAGCTAGAGAGAAAATGAGTTTCTTCATAGAGTTTTTTGTTGAAGGGTTTTAATTATAACAACTAATCGGAGCTGAGCCCCTAATTGTTACAATCTTATATCAAATTTAATTGATTTATTGGAATAATAAAAAAGAAATGACTTTATTTTTTTGTTAAGTCTGTCTAAAAAGATGTAAGATCCTGAAATAATTACATCTAATCGAACTCATTACATTTGAATTTCTAAAGGTTTTTTATTATTTTGCAGTTGTTTAAGCATGGGACATATTCCACCACTCATACTCGATTTAGCCTTGATTCTGGTTTCGGCCGCGGTGATTATTCTGGTGTTTAAAAAACTAAAACAACCAATCGTACTGGGCTACATTATTGCAGGTTTGCTGGTGGGACCGAATTTCAATTTGTTCCCATCTGTTACTGAGGCCGACAATATTCGCATACTTGGTGAGATTGGGGTGATATTTCTATTGTTTAGTCTGGGACTGGAATTTAGTTTTAAGAAATTGCTCAAGGTAGGCGGGGTGGCCGTTATGACAGCTGTTACTGGTGTTGTATTTACGATGTTTTGTGGGTATTTGCTAGGTAAACTAATGGGTTTAGACGGATTAAACAGTTTATTCCTCGGTGGTATTTTAGCCATTGCCTCAACAACGATTATTATAAGAGCCTTTGATGAACTGGAATTAAAAACTACTAAGTTTGCTCAAATAGTCACGGGTGCTTTGGTAGTTGAGGATCTGGTAGCCGTTGTTTTAATGGTGCTTCTGTCTTCTGTTGCCGTTAGTGTCTCTTTTCAAGGGACAGAAATGCTTTTGTCAATTGCTAAACTGGTCTTTTTTCTGGTCCTTTGGTTTGTCATGGGGATATTCTTTTTACCCGGATTTTTCAGAAAAATCAAACCAATGCTCAGTGAAGAATCCCTGCTGATTATCGCTTTGGCATTGTGCTTCTTAATGGTTTATCTGGCAACTCTGGTAGGATTTTCAGCAGCACTGGGAGCCTTCGTTATGGGGTCTATATTAGCCGAAACTACTAAGGCCGAAAAAATAGAACACCTGATTGCTCCTCTAAAGAATCTTTTTGGCGCTATCTTCTTTGTTTCTGTCGGTATGTTGCTGGATATTCAGATGATGGGCAAGTATTACGGTCCCATTATCGCAGCTACTTTAATATTACTGATTGGCAAACCTGTTTTTGCTGCCTGTGGCGCTTTGTTGTCTGGCCAGAATCTAAAGACTTCGGTTCAAACAGGTATGAGTTTGTCTCAGATTGGCGAGTTCTCTTTCATTATCGCTGGCATGGGTATAAGTCTTAAAGTGACTGAGGCATACCTGTATCCAATTGCTGTAGCGGTCTCTGTTATCACCACTTTTACGACGCCGTATATGATGCGTTTGTCTGAGCCGGTATATCTCTGGATTCAAAAAACCTTGCCACCAAGATTGTTAACAAAGCTCGAGCGCTACAGTGCCGAAGCCGATAAAACCAGAAATGAAAGTGATTTTAAAATTCTTCTGAAACATCAGGTTGTGAATGTGCTCATTCACTCTGTTATAATTACAACTATCATCATTATTAGCACAACATACATGTATCCGTTGTTGGCTAAATACAGATTTGGAAGATGGGTAGATGTAACAGTTTCCATGCTTTTACTTTCGCCCTTCTTATGGGCTCTGGCTTTTAGAAGAACGAAGCGCCAGTTATATGCCAGTGTCTGGAGTGATCCCTCAAAACGCAGTCCGCTCATTGCCCTCATGCTCTCAAGAGTTGTGTTAGCAATTGTGTTTATAGGAATTTTATTCGACCGCCTGTTTTCACCTAAAGTGGCGCTCATAGGGGTGGTTGTGGCAATTCTGATTCTGATAGTCTTTGCAAGAAAAGTAAAAAGATTCTACGGCCGTATTGAAAAGCGTTTCATTACGAATCTCAATGAAAGGGAATCGTCTAAACAGCATAAACCTTTATCACCTTGGGATGCGCATATGGTGAGTATGCCTCTGAATGCCCTATCGGTTTTTGTTGGTAAATCTCTGGAAGAGGCATTGATCAGAGAACGATTTGGCGTCAACATCGCTAAAATTGTCAGAGGTGATATAACGATTCCTGTGCCTTCGCGAGTAGAACGACTTTTTCCTAATGATGAACTTCATGTCATAGGAACCGACGAGCAATTAAAAGCTTTTACTCATGCACTCGAAGAGAATCATGCCATTGATATTGATCCTGAAAAAACTAGAGTAAGTTTATTGAGTATCGTCTTACACAGTGGATCATCGTTTATAGGCAAAAGTATCGCAAATTCTAATATTAGGGTATTAACGCAGGGACTGGTAGTAGGGGTTGAAAGGGAAGGGCAAAGGCTCCTCAATCCGGACTCTGATTTTGTGTTTCAGCAAAGCGATACCATCTGGGTGGTTGGCAACGAGCAGCGGATACGAATACTTGCCCGTCAATCCTGATCTTTGTCATTGCGTATAAAATTATCAACTGATAATTAAATCATTACATCTTAAAAGACACTTAAATCTTAAAACGTTTAATTAGTTCTTGTTTTGTTAAAAAATAACTATAATTTTGTTTGTAGGCGACCTGTTAAAATTAACAAATTAGCCACTTGCCGTTCTCTGAATCATCAACACTAAACACCAATAAACATGGAACAAAACTACCTATTAAAACGTTTGGCATTGCTTGTCTTAGCGCTTGCTTCATCGTTTAACTATGCCTTAATGGCACAGTTAAGCGGATCTTACACCATCAATCCCTATCAGTCCGCCAGTAGTACTAACTATCAAAACTGGACTTCGGCAATCGGAGATTTACTTTCTGGAAGTCGCTCCGATGGCGGTTCTACTCAGGGTCCCGGAATTTCTAACGCTGTTACTTTCACTGTTTTTGATACCGTTTATAATGCTGTTTCAATTGATCTGACAGCGGTTGCGGGTTCAAATCCATCCAGAAGAATCACATTCCAATCGGCCAGCAATAATAGCGCTCGCTGTATGCTTAAATTAGCGTCATCTTCTTCTAATACGGCCGATTTTGTTCTCAATGTGAACGGTGCAGATAACATCACTTTTAAAGGCATTGGTTTTGAAAGAACTGGCACGGCAGCATACGCAACTGTTGTACAAATAGGCAATGATGCTAACCAGGTGAAGTTTGAGAATTGTTTTTTTAGAAGTAAGAAAGTGCCAAGTAATTCAACAAATGGTTTTAATTACACAGTTGGAACCTGTTTGTATTTCTATGGTAATGCAGATAGCACAACCGTGTTAAATTCCCGGCTCTTATATGGCTATAATGGTGTTTATTGCGCCAGTTCAGCTACAAACAATTTATTTAGTGGTAACACCTTTGATACCAGTGGTTCTGCAGGAATATATATTACCGGTCAGAGTAATCTGCTAATAACAGGGAATACCTTTAATATGGGGGATTTTGGGGCCAATCAAGGGCATTATACCTCTTATGGCATGCGTATAGAATCTTCGCCAAGTATGGTGGTGACAAAGAATAAAGTATTTATGTCGGCCACTAACGGTCAGGTTGTTAGAGCTGTGATAATTGCCAGCACAACCAGTACAGCCTCTGCCCCAACCATGGTAAGTAATAACTGGATAGTTAATTCGGGAGGTTCCGGCGACTGTACCGGATTAGCGGTATACAATTGTAATTATCTCAATTTTGTCAATAACAATGTTTTGATTACGAGTCCGCTTACCACCAGCGCTGCCTATTACCATTATCCTCAGTACACGAATACTTATATACGTTTAATCAATAATAATCTGATCAATAAAGGTTCAGGTTTTGCTTATAGTGTAACAGGTTCTAATACTGCCGATCTGGATACTTTAGATTATAACAATCTGTTTAGCAGCGGTACCTACATAGCCAATTGGTCTGGAACAACCTATACTGGTTTATCTGGATTGCAATCTGCGAGTTCAAAAGATGCTAACTCAATCAGTGTAGATCCAGGGTATATCAGTGCAAGGAATTTGCATGTTTCCAATATTGGTTTAAATAAAAAAGCTTTGAAATATCCTTGGGTGCCTGTAGATATTGACAATGAATTGCGTGATACCGCTACTCCGGATATAGGTGCCGATGAATTCTTCCCAATTTCAAATGATGTTGGAATTAACTCAGTTGACAGTCCCATGGTTTTTTGTCCAGGTACAAGAAATGTCAGAGTAAAATTTCAGAATTTCGGAATCGATACCATTAAATCTGTAAGGATACAATGGCAAATTAATTCAAGCTCACAAACGTCTTATAACTGGACAGGAACTTTAGCACCTGGAGCGACATCTGCCTCTCTAATTCTCGGATCATATGCTTTCGCCGCTAACACGCCATATGCCATAAAGGCATGGACAGTCAATCCGAATAATCTAACGGATGGTAAAAGAAGTAATGATACTTTATTGGTGACAAGGTATCCGGGCATGTCAGGAACATATAAAATAAGCGATTCACTCAATGCCGATTTTAAATCGTTTAACTCTGCTATTGCAGCCTTCACAGCAAGAGGTATTTGCGGTCCGATTACTTTCAGGGTAGCACCAGGTATTTACAACGAACAAATTACATTGGTTCAACTACCAGGAATGGGCTCCTCCAGTCCGATTACATTTGTGAGCATGGATAAAGACAGTTCATTGGTTAGAGTTGTACTGCCGAGTACCATTGCAACTGGTAATAATAATTCGGCAGTTCAGTTAAGGGGAGCAGATTATATCAATTTTAAAGGCATCACTTTCGAAAGGACAGGTACTAATCTATACGCACAGGTAGTTCATATTCTCAATGGTTCTACGCATAATACTTTTAGGAATTGTCAGATGATAGGCCTAAAGTTAAGCGCAGCTAATACCAATGCCATCAATATCTGGTCCGATCAGGGACAGGATGATTACAATGAGTTTCACAATAACTACGTTAAGTTCGGGCAAAATAGCGTGTCTTATGCAGGCTTAAGTACAACCCATGAAGTGGGGACCATATTTAGTGGGAATACTTTCGATAGTGCATTCAACTCATCCGTTCAGGTCTCATACAATGATGGCATAGATTTTAGTAAAAATGTCTTTAAAAGAATTATAACGCCTTTGACAGGTAATTACAGTTTACAGCTCCTGGATTGCGATCTAGCTATTAGAGTGCTGAGCAATAAGTTCTTCGATCAGGGTGTAGAAAATTCAATTTTAATAACTTCATGTAATGCAGTCTCAGGTAATCCCGGATTCGTAGCCAATAATGCCATAGCAAAAGCCTCCGGTAAAGGGATAGTTCTTGATGGTGTCGACTATCAGACTGTGGCATTTAACAGCCTGTATTTTACAGCCGCTAATTCAGCTAATTACGGAATTTATTCGACTGTTAATACAACTACTAATCTGGTGATGAAAAGTAATAATATGTTGCTCGAAGGTGGTCAGGCTTATTTCATTCCAAGCGCTTCACAGGTTAGTGCCAGCGATTATAATAATCTGCTTATAAAGGGTGGCGCTTTTGCGTATTGGGGAGCATCGTATACCAATTTAAATGATTTAAGTGTGGCCAGTGGTAAAGATCTCAATACGAAAACAATTAATCCTCTGTTTAAATCTGCTACCGATTTGCATATAGCCAATCCTTTTCTGAAAGGGGCAGGAGCGGCAGTCACGGGAATTTCAACAGATTTTGACGGTGAGACTAGAAATTCTACCAATCCAGATATTGGTGCCGATGAATTTAAACTAATGGACCATGATGCTGGAGTGGTTGAAATGACTGGTCCGGGAAGCGGGGCTTGTGCCGGCCTTCAATCCATAGAGATCGTTATTCAGAATTTTGGTGGCGATACCTTAACGTCCGCTGACATTAAGTGGATGGTAGGCAATGTGTCGCAAACGACTTATAAATGGACTGGTAATCTGCTAAACAAACAGAAAGATACAATTGTTATAGGTACTTATAATTTCTTCGGAAATCTGAATCCAAAATTCTCGTTCTGGACCGATGCGCCAAACGGACAATCGGATGCTATAAACTTTAATGATACGCTAATGCTTAACCGCTCGGTGAGAGCTTTGCCTGTAGCTAATGCCGGGAATGATTTGACAATATGTAACGGCGATTTCGCAGTTATCGGACCGAACGCACAAACAGGTTTTTCCTATCGCTGGTATGATATGAATGCGAATGTATTAGGTGTTGTATCTAAAATTAGTGTTGGTCCGACCACCCAAACAGCCTACGTGCTTGAAGTTACCAATTCTACTTTTGGCTGTAAGAAAAATGACACAATTGTTATTAGTGTAAATCCTGCACCAATAGCAAATGCAGGTGCCGATAAAACTGTATGCTATGGCAATAGCGTTCAGATTGGAGCGGCTTCTCAAAGTGGTTTTAACTACAGTTGGAGCAGTATTCCTGCTGGCTATTCTTCGAGTATTGCAAACCCTGTTGTTACAAGCTTACAAACGATTAAATATGTTTTGTTGAAATCATCAGTTGCAACTGGTTGCTATGATACTGATACAGTGCAGGTGAATGTGGCCTTACCACCTTCTCCAAATATAACTGGAACTGGCTCAGGATGCGAAGGTGAAAGGTTCTTGTACTCAACACCTGGAGCGAATGGAAATACCTTTGTGTGGTCGGTAAATGGCGGACAGATCATTAGCGGTCAGTCGACAAATTCAGTTAATGTCAGATGGACTGGCGCTGGATTAGGTTCACTGAGTGTTATACAAACTAATGCAACTGGCTGTAAAGATACGGTTGCTTACAATGTGACAATATACAAACGACCAGTCGCCAAATTTGGTGTTATTGAGGACTGCGAGGGTGGTTCAACCAGGTTTAATGATTCGTCTTTGGATGCCAATGTCTACAACTGGAATTTTGGAGATGGTAAAATTAGTTTACAGAAAAATCCTGTTCACCTTTACGATAGTTTAAAAACGTACACAGTTAGATTAATTGCATTTAGTAACGGCAATTGCGCAGATACAAGTTATAAAACGGCAACTGTACACGCGTTGCCTTTAACAGATTTTAGTTTTGTTAAGGGTTCCGGATTGGCTTATCAGTTTACAGATAACAGTTCGGTTCAAAGTGGAAGTGTGGTGAAATGGGAATGGCAAATGGGAGATGGAAATACTTACACGACGCAAAATCCATTGCACGTTTACAGTTCTGCAGTGATTGGGCAGAATTTCAGTGTTGTGTTGTGTTCTACTACAGATTTTGGTTGCCGCACCTGCTTTAGTAAGCAATTAACGGTTACCAGTATTGAGGATGCATTGAAAGCTTCGGGTATAGCAGTATATCCAAATCCTAGTGCTGGACAGTTGACGGTGGTTTCAGCAAATGTCATTGACTATGTGGTGGTGTACAACAGTGTTGGTCAGAAACTGTTAAAGGTGAGCTCTGGCAATACAACAGAACATCTAAATATTGAAGCCTTAAGTCCTGGCATCTATTCAATAGAAGTTCACACTAGCCGGGGTGTTAAAGTGGTTAAAATTACAAAACAATAGTGTTTAAATTGCTATAAAAAAAGGCTTCCCGAATTGGGAAGCCTTTTTTTATGACTCGTGATTTTTAAAGTAAATTTTGAAGGTACTTCCGGAATTAGGGATACTCTCTACTTCTATTTTCCCATTCATCGACTCAATTTGTGTTTTGGTAATGAACAAACCTAAACCTCTGGCGTCTTTATTTGAATGGAAAGTTTTATACATGCCGAATAGTTTTTTGCCATGCGTTTCAAGGTCAATGCCCATGCCGTTGTCTTCGATGCAGAGAATGGTATAATCAGGCTCCTGTTCGGTGTATAATCGGATTATTGGGTCGCGCTCAGGTGAACGGTACTTGATGGCATTGGTCATCATATTTAACAAAATGCTTTCGAGATAGGATGGGACAGCATTGACAAATACAGATTCCTGGACTTCATTGATAATGGTCGTGTTGTTATTATTGCTAATAGCATTTATCGAATCACCTGTTTTAATGATTTCCTCGCGCAGGTTCATGCGGGTGCGACTGTTATCAAGGTTATTCTGTATAGTTATAATATCATTTAGATTATCCGTTGTTTCTGTTAATTTGTCGGTGCTGGCCTTAAGCATTCGCATTAGTTTTTCCTGTTCTGATTTTTCATCGGATGCATTCAGGATATCGACTATGCCAGCGATGTTAACCACATGCGAACGGATATTATGAGAGACGATATGCGCAAAGTTTTGAAGGCGTTTGTTTTGATCGGTAGTAACATTGAGGAATTGCTGAACTTTAGCTTCATGAGAACGGCGTTCGCTGATGTCGCGATGATTAGATACAATAGCTTGTACGTTTTCATCATTTAATAAGTTGATAACCACACCTTCTACCCATATTTCGCGACCGTTTTTACTGACGAATCTATTGACTCGGGGGATAATGGTTCCAGGTTTGTCAAGTATAGTATTAAAATTTGACATTGATTCCTTGGCCTGTTCCGGGTGCATGATTTCGAAGATCGAGCGGTCTTTAAGTTCACTCATGCTATAATCTAAAGCCTTAAGCATAGCTGGAGAGGCATAAAGAAAATTGGAGTTTTTGTCAGTCATTGAAATAAAATCACCAACATTCTCGGCCAGCGCTCTGAATAATGCTTCCGAACGTTTAGACTCGTTGATATTGGTATAGATGATGATATGACCTGTTGTTTTGTTCCAATGGTCGAGATAAGGCGTCCTGCTTACAAGGAACCATGTTTTTTTACCTGATTTAGAGGTAATCTGAAATTCGTATGGTTCCTTAAACGAAACAGATAAAACATCTTGGGTGTGATCGAGAAAGCGACCAGTAGCTCTGCTATGAATCAGTTCGTCGTTGGTGTAACCTGTAACATCGCAAAACATGGTATTGGCATACATGATTTCATTGTTGAGGTTGACGATGATCAAGCCCTCATTCATGGTTTCTACAATTTTGTCCCAGTGTTGTTTAGGAGAGAATTCCAGAAGGTTATATTTCACCATGGCTAGCGCTGAAAAGAAGGAAAATGCGGTAAAGAAAGAAGGTGCAACAGGTATGCTTGTTTTGTTAAACAAAAGAGGATATACAACCTGGAAGAACAGCCCGCCCACAATCGGGAATAAAAAGCCAATAGCAAGTAACTGACTTTGTTTCCGTTTTACACTGCCTTTCGGATTTCGGTAGGCACAATTCCATAGAATGGCTTGAATAGCCATACTTTGAAGTGTAATCCAAAAATACATTAATTCGGTAAACGTCGATTTGTTTGGATTAGGGATCCAGTACCATTGGTCGGATTGTACAATATAGTGAGAATCAATCCTTCCAATATTTAATGTCAGGAAAATAGTGGCCGGTACAACCTGCGAGATGAATAATAGACTGAACCAGCGCTTATTGTCCCATTGAAGGAAATAGGCGACAAAAATAATTCCGACAGGCGTGGCTAGTATAACAAACTGCCCTAGAATATATAACCAGTCTTCTGCCGTCTCTATAGTGACAGACAAACGCATAAAAGCGTCTGAAATTTGCCAGAGTGATATGATGAAGACAAAAAATGAAAAAAGAATATTTAAAGTGTTTTTTGGCTGGAAAATCAGGACATAAAAACAAATAGCCAGATTAAGTAAAGCAGGTAAAACCGACAAGAATAAAACATCGGTTCTGCTGAAATCTAAATTAAATAAATTTTCTAGTGATATTATCGGATGCAAAGTGAATTTAGTGTAGGTTTAAAAAGTTTAAAAATGCTGTTAAATAAATTTAATTATATAAAAATCATACTAAAACTTCTTCAATATTAACTAAAAATTAACTCTGGGTCAAGGCAATTAGAGTCAGTTTTCTTGATCAAAACCTATTCAGTTTTTTAGTAATGAACATTTAAAATTTAATTTTGATGTAAAAGACTGTTTGTAAGTTGTTTTCAATTTCAATAATGTGTAAAATTTTAATTTTTGCCCAAAACACAAAAAATAAATTACCCAAAAAATAATTCATTTTTGGATAAAAAAAAGGTCCAATAAAGGTGTTTTTGAATAAAAAGTTAAAAGCCTGGCATTCAATATCGCTTTGTTTAAAATAAATTCTACAAGATTCGGGAAAATTATAGTTCAATTCGGGCAATCCTATTAAAAGGTGTCAAATTTTAACACACTTTTGTAAGTACTTAAACATTTAAATTACAATCAAATTCATGAACATTTCCAAAATTTCAATTATTGACAGTAACAATTTTTATTCGCTCGGGATCAAGTATGTATTACAATCTCTGGAGTCTTGTAAAGGTAGTGATATCAGTATATTCTCTACAGGTGCAGAATATCTGAGCAGTAATCAGAATTCTGAGCTTGTTTTATTAAATATGATGCTTCCGGATATTGGTGGTATTAAATTGTGTCACCTGATTAAAACCAAATCGCCTAAAACCAAAGTAATCCTTTTGTCTATGAATGATGATGAAAGTGATCTATACAATTGCTTAACCTCTAACGCCAATGGTTTCTTAATCAAGGATTTTAAAGACAAAGAACTTGATTTTGCCATCTATAAAGTATTCAATGACTCTTATTATATCGATTCAAACCTGGCACTGCGACTCATTAAAAACAGTCCGACCAACAAGAAACTGGAAGCCAATAGCTTAAACGACTTTGAATTGACCTTGCTTCAATACATTTCAGACCAGTTGACGGATATGGATATAGTAGAGAAATTGAAAATGCCAAGAGGTAAATTATCGTATTACAAAAGAAAGCTTTACAAAAAGCTGGATGTGAAAAATTCTGCAGGTCTAATTAAAAAGGCGGTATCTCTTAAATTAGTTAGTTAATCATCAACATTAAAATTAAGTAAGTTAGACTATTAACTAACTCAATCGCCAAAAGTTTAAAAAATATTTAAAAATTCAAGGATTAATTTTGAACTTTAGAGTAAAAAAATTAATTTTGTTTTCTTTAGTATTACAAACAAAATTCCCCAAGCGCTTGTTTTACTGGTAAAAAAAATAGACTAACACATTAATACACAAATAACATGACCCAATCAGAACATCCCTACAGATCCATTATTGTTGACGATGAGCCTCAGAATATTCTGATGCTCGAGCATCTTTTAAAAGAGTTTTTTCAGCCTGATATTGAAGTTCAGAAAACTTTTGAAAGCGCTTTAGATGCTCTTAAATATATAAATTCTGAATCGATTGACTTAATATTCCTTGATATAGAGATGCCAGAGCTCAACGGTTTTGATCTTATCAAAGCTATCTCTGGTCAGTCTGACGCCCGAATTATTATCGTAAGCAGTCATGACCAATATGCCTTAAAAGCTTTTAAACACTCTGTTTTTGATTTCCTTAAAAAACCTGTGGGCATTAACGATATCAGAGAATGTCTGAATAAACTCAATAAACAGCGCGTAGTTGCCAACAGCAACGAGCCTGGTATTTATGATAACATACTGGTTGTTAACAGACAGGATAAAACCATTTTTATTGATATTAATCAAATCCTGAGAATGGAAGCTTCTGGTTCTTACACAGACATTTACTTAGAAGATGGCACTAAAGTTAATTCAACCAAGAAAATGAATTATTATGAGACAGCCCTTGCTAAGCATCCTTTCTATAAATTACACAGAAGTCACTTTGTTAACCTGAATAAAATCAGAGAAATTATTAAAAACGAGGGCGATGGCATGGTAGTGATGCAAGACGGTAGTCGCATTGAAATCTCAAGAGCCAAAAAAGATGAGTTCCTGAGAACTGTTATCAAAGAAAGAAAACTCTAACACTTTATTATTATGGAAAATACGCAAAACCATCAGCCTGAAAACGCTAGTGGTGGTGAAATCGATATGTCAACCAGGCATCTCGACGCTTTATCGACCCTTAATAATCGCCAGTTAAACCTTATTCTGAAGCATATTCAGTATGGACTGCTACTCGAGAATTCGGAGAGACGCATTGTCATGGTTAACGATGCGTTTCTTAAAATGTTTGGTATTCCCCTTGCTCCTGAACAAATGCTTGGTTTCGATTGTGCCGCGTCTGCTAAAGACACGGCTTTAATGTTTAAGGATGAAGATAAGTTCATGAGAGACATCGAAAAGACGCTTCACGATAAAGTAAAGATCGAAGGTGTTATACTCGAACTAAAGGATGGCCGTTTTCTTAGTCGCGACTACATTCCGCTTTGGAAAGATAAAATTTATGATGGTCATCTTTGGGTCTATAGTGATATTTCACAAGCTGAAGGAATCAAAGACACTATTAAAATCCAAAGAGCATTTTACGAGGAAATTCTGAATAAAATACCAGCAGATATTGCGGTATTTGATAAAGATCACCGCTACTTATTCGTTAATCCCAATGGGATCAGAAATCCTGAAATACGCCAGTGGATTATTGGTAAAAAGGATGAGGAGTATTGCGAAATGCGTAATATTTCGGTCCAGATGGCCGAACAACGACGTTACCACTTCAATCAGGCAGCTACTACAAAACAAATACATTCCTGCGCAGAGGAGATAGTGCGTAAAGACGGAGAGGTTGAAATGCATTTGCGAATGATGTCTCCTGTAATTAATGCCAATAACGAAATTGATATGGTGATTGGTTACGGTTTAAATGTCACTGAAGCTAAGAAAAATGAAAAAGCCATCATCGAAGCTAATCAAAACCTTGAACTTCTTAGAAGTCTTATTGGCAATTCTTCGGATGCCATACAGGTGGCGACCGAAGATGGAACTATTTTTTATTTAAACGAAGAAGCAACCAAACGACTCGGAATTGATTCTCACGAAATGGGCAAATACCGGGTGTCTGATTTCGAGAAATTATTTGAAGATAAACTAATTTGGGATCAACATGTTGCTGAACTAAAGAAAAAAGACAGTCTGATCATTGAAGGACTGAACCTCAATCAAAAAACAGGAGTTACTTGTCCGGTAGAGGTTACTGTTAAGTACATAAAAATTGGAGACACCGGCTATGTCATTGCTAACTCAAGAGATATTACCGAGAGGAAAAAAACTCTGAACGCACTAAGAACCAAGCAAGGGATGCTAAACGCGATAGCTAAGGCAACCGACGAATTGTTGTCAAACCCCAATGTTTATGAGGCAATCAACTTTTCATTACCAATGATTGGCGAAGCCGTGGGCGTAGACAGAACCTACCTATTCGAAAATACCGAAATTGATGGTGCTTCATTTACCTCTCAGCGATTTGAATGGAGTGCTGAAGATGCAGTGCCTCAGATTAATAATCCGGAATTGCAGAATGTGCCAATTGAAATATTCGGTGATATCATACACAGCATGTATGAAAAACGACCGTTCAAAGCCATTGTAAGTAAAATAGAGGAGGATGATTTACGCGAAGTATTACAATCACAAGGTATCATATCCATACTAATTATTCCCGTTTTTTATAAAGATAAATTCTGGGGATTTGTGGGCTATGATGACTGTAAGGCAGAGCGCACATGGTCGCACGACGAAGTAGCCATCCTACAGAGTTTTGCCAGTAGCATAGCCAATGCTATTGATAGAAAAGAACTGGAAGAACGTGCCTTAAACGCCAAAGAGATTGCTGAAAAGGCAACAGTGGCAAAATCTGATTTTCTTGCCAATATGTCTCACGAGATTCGTACGCCTATGAATGCATTTATAGGGATTACTGGCTTGCTCTCAAGAACAGATTTGGATGAAACGCAACGTAAATACATTGATCTCATAAGTGAGTCTGCAGATCACCTTTTGTTGATTGTGAATGATATTCTGGACCTTGAAAAAATCAATTCCGGAAAAATTGAACTGGAAACTATTCCTTTTGATCTTGAAAAGAGGATTGAAAAGGCCATAGAAACCTACAGATACAGGGCTGAAGAAAAATCTAATAAGCTACAGTTTATGAGTCATCTGCCTGAAAAATTCCTGGTAGATGGCGATCCATACAGATTAACTCAAATGCTCAATAACATAATTGGTAATGCGGTTAAGTTTACTAATGAAGGTCGCATAAGCGCTGAAGTGAGCCTGATGGAGGAAAAAGATAAGTCGGTTATCGTGAAAATTGAAATCAGAGATACTGGTATCGGCATTCACAAAGAACGACTTGAACAAATATTTGATCCATACACACAAGGTGGGAAAGATGTCACAGGCAAATATGGTGGTACCGGACTTGGTCTGAGTATTTGTCGCTCAATTGCCGAAATGCAGGGAGGAAGCATTGAAGTGGATAGTGTTGTCGGACAGGGTAGTACCTTTACCTTGAAACTGCCTTTCATGAAGTCTAACGCCAGTCCTGATGCCGTTTCCAGTGTTAAGGATATGGCATTCAAAGCGAATTCACATCTTGAAGGTAAACACATTCTTGTTGCTGAAGATGTTGAAATTAACAGATTCCTGGTTAAGAGCATACTCGAATCATGGGGCTGCAGAGTAACGCTTGCAGAAGATGGTATTCAGGTCGTAGAAATTGCAGCTAAAAATTCATTTGATCTTATCCTAATGGATATACAAATGCCTGGAAGAGACGGAACAGAAGCAGCTGGTATCATCATGCGCCAAAACAATTACAATCAAGCTCCAATTCTCGCGCTTACTGCTCATGCTCTAAAAGGTGATAATAAAAAGTATATTGATCAGGGCTTCAGACAATGCTTATCTAAACCTTTTACAGAAATCAGTCTGCATAATGTAATTCTGGATGCCATGATTGCCCATCCGGTTGAACAGATATTTCATGAAATTCAAGAAGAAGCACTTTATCAAATTGCCTATCTCGAGGGGATATCCAATGGTAAACGCGAGTTCATCAATAAAATGCTAAAGCTCTTTGTAGATAATACACCAGTGCTTCTTGAAGAAATTGAAACGGCCTTTAAGTACAGAGATACGGATGCGCTCAAAAAGAATCTGCATAAAATCAAACCTGCTTTGTCTAATCTGATGATGACGGAATGTAAAAATTTGCATGCGGCCATGGAAAATAAACTGTTAAGCGGTGGTGTCATCGATAAAGAGTTCGACGACTACCTGCTCAAATTTAATGCTTTAGTTAAACTGACCATCGAAGACATAAAAAAAACACATTTAAAAGATTCTTAAATGTTTGAAATTAAGTCTTTTGTTCTGATTTGTTGAAAAAAAGCAGATAACTCTATTTCTTAATTGATACCTTTTAAAGGCTAAGGTATACCTTTGCTTTAGTGAAATTCGAAGGTAATTTAAATGGCAAGCTATCGCAGGTAGGAAATTCTATATTTTCTGTCATGTCGGCTTTAGCAAACGAGCACAATGCCATCAATCTGGCTCAGGGTTTTCCGAACTTTGATTGTTCTGATGCTTTGAAAAAAATGGTCACGGATGCCATGGCAAAAGGCTTTAATCAATATGCGCCAATGCCTGGTTTACCGCTTCTGCGCGAGAGGATTGCCACAAAAACCGAAGAGCTTTATTCTGCCGTTTACGATCCTGAAAAGGAAATTACGGTTGTACCAGGAGCAACGCTTGGTATTTTTGCTGCGATTAATGCCTTGGTCAGAGACAACGACGAAGTTATTGTGATTGAACCTGCATACGATTCTTACATTCCCTCTATCGAGCTGGCTGGTGGTAAAGCTATCGTTTATGAAATGCAGTTCCCAGAGTATAAAATCGACTGGAAAAAAAAAAAAAAACTGATTAGCATTCGAACC
>JAIXYV010000118.1 GCA_027490055.1 Bacteroidota bacterium
AATCAATGTTATCACTGTGCCTAAGGGCAATATCTCCAGATAGGTAAAGCCAATTCTTACCCAGATACTATTATTGTAGATATACGTCTCTTCAGCCATTTGTTTCGCAGTTTTGGCCAATTCAGCTGCACTCGCACCATTCAAACGCATCTTATTCAATGTGGCCTCGGTGTACTTGAACATAAAATCGGGACTGAAATATTGAAAGTTGATAAGCCAAACCACTACATAAGAAGTAGATGCCATTAAGGTTACCAGAAATCCAATCTGAAAGGCCTTGCCAAAACTGATGTAACCACCGTTAACATTTTTTCTGTATTGTACAATAGCTATAAACACAAATACAAAGGCTAGTATCATGGTAGAAAACCCTAAGAACATCCCCAAATCCATGATTTTATCGGTGGCAACAACAAAACTCAGCGCCAGCCACAAACAAGCCATCACACTTGCCAATAAACCGTTAATTAGTACTATTTTTCTCATAAATTTAATTTAGATCGTCGTCAAATATCCGAATTCAGTTTTGAATATAAAAATTAATTAAATTAATAAGCTGACTAAAAGTCAATTATTTAAATTCGTATAATTGCTGCAATTCACTTAACACATCAGTAGCCCTATTCATATTCTCTACCGATTTAACCATCATGATAACGGTTTTTGAACTTTGCTTCAAATCAAAACGATTGGGATGAGAAGCCACAAATTGCATAATCTTCATGAAAGCGGGACTGTCATACAAGGCCGACTTTTCATTCGATGGGAAATAGATCTTCATGAAGTTTTTCTCCAGCGATATTTTCTCAAAACCCATCTGCTTACCCATCCATTTCAGTCGCACCGACGAGAGCAGAACACTTACCTCTTTTGGGTATCGGCCAAATCTATCGATGAGTTTTTCTGAGAAAGCGGTTAAACTTTCTTCGTTTTCAATTTTACCCAGCTCGGTATACAGACTCAAACGCTCAGGCATATTTCTAACAAACGAATCTGGTATCAGCATATCCAAATCTGTATCTACCTGGCAATCTCTGCTGCTGACATCTTCTTTAAAATCGATAAACAAATCGGCAAACTCATCGTGCTTCAGCTCGCGTATGGCCTCGTCCAGAATTTTATGATAAGTATCGAAGCCAATTTCACTGATGAATCCGCTTTGCTCGCCGCCCAGCAAATTACCAGCCCCTCTGATATCCAAATCGCGCATAGCCACATGGAATCCGCCTCCGAGGTCGCTGTACTCTTCGATAGTACTTAACCTTTTCTTGGCATCAGAGGTCAGCGAATTCAATGGTGGCGACAATAAATAGCAATAGGCTTTTCTGTTACTTCTACCTACCCTTCCACGCATCTGGTGCAAATCACTTAATCCGAACATGTGTGCATTATTGATGATGATGGTATTGCAATTCGGAATATCCAAACCTGCTTCAATAATAGTAGTCGCAATTAAGACATCGTAATCGCCCTCTATGAAGCGCACCATCACATCTTCGAGTTCGTGACCTTCCATTTGGCCATGCGCAATGGCCACTTTAATGCCCGGAATCATCATCTCTATCATGTGCTGATAGTCGTAGATGTCTTTCACTCTATGGTGCACAAAGTAAGCCTGACCGCCTCTGCTGAGCTCGTGCGTCAGTGCTTTATGGATGACTTCCTTATTGAAAGTGTGAAGTTCTGTTTTTATTGGAAACCTATTCGGTGGTGGGGTGTTAATCACAGACAAATCGCGTGCACCCATTAGTGAGAAGTGCAGCGTTCGCGGTATAGGCGTTGCTGTTAAAGTCAGTGTATCGACATTGACCCTTATCTCTTTCAGTTTATCTTTTACGCCGACTCCGAACTTCTGCTCCTCGTCGATGATCAATAAACCGAGGTCTTTGAATTTAATATCTTTCCCTACGATTCTGTGAGTACCAATCAGAATATCGACCTTTCCTTCTTTAACATTCTGAAGCGTTTTCTTCTGCTCACCAGTGGTTTTAAAACGATTGATATAATCGACATTAACCGGTAAACCTTTTAAACGTTCTTTAAAGGTGCGGTAATGCTGATGGGCCAGAATGGTTGTAGGCACCAAAACAGCAACCTGTTTACTATCTGAAACTGCTTTAAAGGCCGTGCGAATAGCCACTTCGGTTTTACCAAATCCGACATCACCACACAATAGTCGGTCCATAGGCTTCTCGTTCTCCATGTCGCGTTTTATCTCCTCTGTAGCCTTTGCCTGATCGGGGGTGTCTTCGTATAAGAATGAGGCCTCGAGTTCGATCTGCATATAGGAATCGGGACTGAAAGCAAAGCCCGGCTGCGACTTCCGTTTGGCGTACAAGGTAATTAGTTCGCGAGCAATATCTTTAACCTTTTTCTTGGTGCTGGCTTTTTGTTTTTCCCAGGTGCCAGAACCTAATTTATGAAGATGCGGATCGGTGCCATCCTTACCAGAAAATTTAGAAATTTTGTGCAGTGAGTTGACATTGACAAATAACAAATCTCCATCTCTATACGCTATTTTAACGGCCTCCTGCACCACGCCATTCATCAGCGTTTTCTGCAAGCCGAGAAACTTACCAACCCCGTGATCGATATGCGTCACAAAATCACCTGGCTGCAATTCACTAAGCTCTTTCAGCGTTAATGCGGTGCTCTTGGTATAACCTCTTTTGTTGGTTTTATAGCGATAATATCTTTCAAATAACTGATGCTCGGTATAACAAGCCATTTTCAGATCGGCATCCATAAAGCCTTCTGCCAATCCGTGATAAATCGGAACAATATTAATCTGCTTCTGACGGTCTTGAATAATGGCAATCAGTCTTTCGATCTGCTTACCGGTATCACTGAATACCAAATTCATGATGCCGTTGATTTCATTCGCCTGCAAATGATTCATCAGCATCTCAATATTCTTCTGAAATAAAGGCTGTGGCGTGGTATTGAATTTATAAATCTTTTGGGATCTGAAGGCATGCATAGCGCCAAATTCAGCTATCACGGCCGATTCAGAAATAAGGTTCTTTATATCTTTAGGTGCAAGCCAGGTATGCTCAGGATGCTTGTCTTCGTCTTTCAGTGTTTCCCATTGTTTAAGCAGATATTGAAACTGGTCTTCGAAATGTTTTAATACCACGATGGCATCATCTCCAAGGTATCTGAACAAGGACACTTTTTCGCCCGCAATTCCGCTACTTTGAATATTAGGCACAATGCTCAACAATCCGATTTTAGCGACCGACAACTGCGTATCTATTTCGAAAGTACGAATACTTTCAATCAGATTGCCATCCAATTCGATACGATAAGGTTTCTCGTTACTGAAACTATAAATATCAATGATACCTCCGCGTATGGCATACTGTCCTGGCTCGTACACAAAATCTTCACGTTCAAATTCGTTCTCATCCAGAAAATCGGCTAGGAACTCGAGGTCGAGCTGATCGCCCAACTTAATATCAAAAGAGTTCTTTTTTAATTGCTCGTTGCTGATGACTTTTTCAGAAAAGCTTTCAGGCGTAGCAACCACAATATGCGGATGAACAGCGTGTTGGAGTTTGGTAATAACTTCGGCGCGACTCTGAATGGCGTCGTTATTAATTTCATCCAGTTCAAATGGTCGTTTAAAACTATCCGGTAAAAAGAGTACTTCATTTTCAGAGAGCAGGTGGGTTAAATCACTTCTTAAAAATTCTGCTTCTTCGGCATCTGGCAAGAGAATTAGAATATTCCTTGGTCTGGAAGCGAAAATACTGGCGATTGCCATTGATATAGATGAACCTGCCAGGCCTTCAAAACGGGCAATATGCTGCCCTGAAGATCCGGCGTTTACCAGAAATTCATGAATCTGCGCATGCTTGCCAAACGTCTCTACAAGTTCTTTTACCTTCACAATTTTCGGCGAGTGCGAAGATAGTGAAATAATGGTTTCAAACTTGATGAATAAACAGTTAAATTGCGTTTAATTATGAAGCCATTTATAATCTCTATATGGATGTTGTTTTTAGTCTTTGTTGCACAGGCCAATGATGGGGTGTATTACACTTCCGGCAATCAGTTAATTCCCATAGTTGAAACAAGAATTTCTGTTAAAAAAGAAAAAAAAAAAAAAAAAAAAGTGGG
>JAIXYV010000048.1 GCA_027490055.1 Bacteroidota bacterium
ATATGTTGCTCCACTTTGCTCATGCTTTACTCAGGGACCCCTAATTGGGTTTTGAATGGGGAGAGAAAAATAGGTTTTTGTGCCTTTAATTGAAAATCATTTGTACAAAAACCTTTTTATTCTCTCTCCCTCTGTTACTCGCAAATCCGGGTCCCTGAGTAAGAATTGAGTAAGCAGGTAGCGACAGCGGACTGCGCATCGAAATTCGCATCGAAGGGCTGGTTCAATATACCCACCGCATTTACAATACCGGGATTAAACGGATCCACAGTGTCGTTAGACACTGAATATTGGTAGAAAATGAACACGGCAGAATATCACAACCCCCAACACACACGGCGTCTAAAGACGCCGTGTGTGTTGGGGGTTGATTCATTTTAAATAATTTCATCTACCAATATTAGGTGTCTAGCGACACCTTTAGATTCTGGATTGCAATAGAATTGAAATTCATTCCCGCCTGACTAGGTCATTCGGGCGGGGAAATCGCCGCAAGAACATCGCCGCAAAATACTCTACACATCGGATGTAACGGTTTACCAGCGACGACCTCCGCGCTATCGAGCGACTATTTATCGGAGATAAATATAAAGCGGGCTCCGATTAGGGCGGAAGAATAGGTCAAAAAAGAAAATCTGCGTTTGAAAAATAGTTTCAGAGCATTGAAGGCTGGCGCCAGCAAAAGTGGTTTCTGCTTTTATGATTTGATCTGCCAAGTTGTAAATTAATTTTCTTTTAAGATATTTGCCCATAGAAATAAACGAACTATGAAACGCTGTTGTTTGATCTTGTTAATGTTAGTGGCGCTGTGTGTACAGGCACAATCGCCGAAGGGTAAATCAAAAGTAGCGCCGCCGGATAGTGTGCAGGAGGTCTATAAAGGCCATCTGCTGATTGGTCGATACGAATACCGCAATGGACAGAAGAACGGCGAGTTTTCGGAGTTGTTTTATTCTTCTTTAGGTGAATTGATTTTTAAAGAAGAGGGAAAATTTAAAAACGGACTGAAACAGGGGCGCGCAAAGATTATTTGTAATTACGACAATGAACTACTTAGGGGGCCGGATAATTATTATTTAAATGGTAAGTTACAGGGATTTAATACCATAATTGAAGGTACAGATACTATGCTTACTGCCAAATTTGAAAAAGGTATTATCAATGGTCGTATAACTCGAAGTTGTTACAGCAAATTTTATGACAATACTGGATATAAATTTTCAAAGTGGCAGACAGTAGAAGAATGTGAATACAAAAATGGCGTAAAGCATGGTTTTGGAATTTTTCTGGTCAAGAATAGTGTAATAGAGCAATTTGGTTATTATAAAAATGGATTAAAAGATAGTATATGGAATGCATATATAACTCATGGCGAATACAGAGGTGAGATTCTTCAAAAGGTAAATTATGTTAAAGGAATCAGGCAGGGGCCATCCGAAGGATTTTACAGGCCTTATAAAGAATTCGTAGATGGCGATTCTGTTTGGAAGTATGACAAAATCACTGAGTATTCAGAATATAAGGATGATGTCTTGCATGGCGAATATTTTATTAGTAACTCTAAAGGGCAAGAAATTGAATCAGGTACTTATGTTGAGGGCAAACGCCAAGGTAAATTACGTTATCTTTTTCCATATGGAGGTTTATGGTTAATGTGGGAAGGGAATGTTGTAGATGACAAGATGGAAGGCAGTTGGAATAGTTACGATGCAAAAAGAAGATTGTTGATCAAAGCAAATTTCAAGAATGATTTACCTAATGGACTTTGGCAGTTTTATAATGACAAGAAAGTGAAGGTAGTCGAGAAATTGTTCCTTGATGGACATGTTATGTCTATAAAAAATTTCCAAGAATTACAAAATTTAAGTTCGGTCGTTATCTCTAAACTGAGTAAAGATGCCATGCGATTGAATGTGGAACTGGTATTAGACTATCGAACTAGTCTTATTAACTACCAATATGTTGGGGGCGATACCATGCCGGTATTGGATACCATTGCCATGAATTATTTCGATATGCGGAATGGAGATTATAACGACACTGTTTTGAAATTGGATGGCAAGCACTTATTTTACAGTCATGATACTTTGATGCTGATACAAAATTATACTATGGGAAAACTGGATGGTGCTCACGAGTATTACGATTACGCCCAAGGCATCAAGGTGGTGAACCTATATGAGAAGGATAGTATGGTCAGCGAGCTATTCTATACATTAGACGGCAAGCCATTCAGTGGTGTTTATGAAATGATGATTGAAACGCCACCCAATCGCGAAGTCATCCAGGTACGCAAAGGTCGCCGCCACGGTTACACCTACATCTACGGTCGCCTCACCGGACGATTAATCGGCCGCGTCAAATACAGCCGACATGCCCGATAATGAAGGGGGATTCTTAGTTTACACTCCAATTGAACCACAACCATTTATAGCCGTCGGACCCGCGGCCCACAGCTTGCCCCATCTAGAACTTTGTTCTTACACGAGGGTAGTAGTATAAATATAGCACAATAAGATCTTGCAAGCATTATGTATACGTTATCCTCGTGCTGCGAGTTGTTTGGGGTGTTGATGCTTATTTTTTTGACACATAGTCCCACAATGGATTAGTAGACATAGAACACATTAAGATTTTGCAACCATCATGTTTACGTTAGCCTCGCTCTGCGAGTTGTTTGAGGTACCGATGAAGATTTGATCTTTAACATATAGAACTTCGTTTAGACTCATAGCTTAATGCATCAGCGATGCTGCACAAACTTTCATTAAAGAAGGATAAACTTTCCAGTCCGGTCCCAGCGGTGCCGGTACTGAAAGCGAGAATACCATAATCATCCTATTAAACGGTTTACCAGCGACGACCTCCGCGCTATCGAGCGAACAATTTATCGAAGATAGATTGATGAGCGGGCTCCGATTAGGGCGGTAGTATAGATCAAATAAGAGAAATCTGCGTCTAAAAAATTTTACTGAATTCAGTGATAATCCTCAACCCTCATCCCTATAAAACAAATGCATGATCACAAAATGCGGTAAGCTGATGCAAGAAATAAACACAAACATCGTGGCGATCACAGTTGTGGTGTCGAATTGAGAGGGAAGATCAAACAATAGCATGCAGGCAAAAATGAGTAAGGCGCCGAGGAGATAGGGTAAGCCTTTTTTATAGAGCGCTACTGAGCCTATAGATAAACCTTTGCAGATGTGCGACCAGGCATTGCAGCTGTGCTGGAAGACGAAGTATAATGTAAATGCCAGTAGTAATGGTGTGCCAAATCCTGCAAGTAAGACCAATAATAAGCCTGAAAAAATCGGTTTGCCCGAAAGTTTTAATGCGATCATTAATGCAAGAAAAGATAATGCTGATGCCATTAGTAATTCCTTATTGTAGTGTTCGGAAAATAAGGTGATAGAGGAAAGTCCTTTAAAGGTTGAAATGATGGCGGCTGACTCAGTTGGGTGACTGAAAATAATGGTCATGAGAATGAGGAAGCCAATTACAAATGCCTTGATATAGGAAGCGATATTAGTGTGTTCTGGTTTTTCGGATTCGCCAAAATGAAATGCTGCATAGATAATAAATACAAAGAGTGAAAGAATTGGAAACAGCATCCAAAGTATAAAACCTATCGCGACGATACTCAGATATTTTACAATAAAAAAGGGAAGTTTTTCCGACTTGTTGCGGGTGTATAGCAGATGGTCGACGGCACCATGTGGAATGCCAACCAGGATAAATCCTAAAACAAGAAGAGCATAGGTGAAATATTGCGCCGATTCTGGATCAAACTGGTAGAGGAGATGGTAAAAAACAGTTACAATAGCGGCTATAGTATAGCGGAGCGCGATTCTTTGTTTCAGGTAGATGAGTAAGGCTTTCAGGAATGGTTTCCAGCTTAGCGAAAAGAAGATAGATATTTCGTTTTTGTAAGAACTTTTGTTATCCAGAAACTGCAGGATATTTGGAACGCTTTGTTTGCTGAAAAGCTGACTGAATATTTTTTTGCCGTAGTGTGGCCAGCGTTGCAAAATAATGAGGAGCAGTGTGTCGTAAAACCGAAAACGTTTTTTAGGTTTTAGTTGTATTGCGTTGAAATTGTCTAAACGTTTGGCAAGTATTTTTTCAGAAGTTATTTGAGCAAACTCGTACATGTTTTTAAACGCATAGCCGGTGCTGGGTTTGATCAGATTGGCTCTGGCGCCTGTGTGTAGCACGTGTTGGTTGTCGCTTGCCGGAATGCGCTGAGTCGTCATGGGAATAGACCCTCTCTCGGTACCTTTTATAGTATACTTGCCATAGTCGTTGAGGATTTTTTCATCCAAGATTTTTCTGGCATATTGTTCTTCTATTTTTTCCTGACCGAATCTCGTGAGTTCAATAAGTGCTTCCTTATCTGAGAAGGGCAGGACATAGACGAATTGTGTATAGGCATCCTGATCGACATCGAAGTTCATCATGTCAAAGGCTTTGACATTGAAAACGGGATTTTCGCATTGCACGTACAGACCGAAAAACGATTGTTCGAGGTGCACCTCTTTTTCGTCGGCAGGCGGGTAAACGGGGTTACGCGAATCGAAAATGTATTTAGAAAAAATGGGTTTTGAATCTGTTTGAATGATGGACAGATTGGCATCCTGACGAATGCTATTGACTTTCAAACCATGTTTATCGATGTTGTGTGCCTGAATAAGCGTTTCGGTATGCTGGTAGAGGTCGAGACTTTTTATATAGAAATAACTTTGCGTTCCGATGTTTTTAGCCGGCGCATTGTTAATAGTAATCATGGGGTAATGTCTGCTGATAATGGCGGACAGATCTTGTACGATGGGCGCGGTGGGTTCGGCCCAGAAACAATAGGTTTTGTCGTTGTTAGTTTTGAGGCTGTTGTCTATAACAGCAATTTTTTTGTTAGAGAAAGAAGGGTGTTTTAGTAATTCTATTAGGAGCAGACTGTTGGCAGCACCCAGGCCGATAAAGGTATAGTCATAGACCAGGTTCTGTTGAAGAAGATCAGCTGAACTTTTGTTGTTTTCCATGACGTTTGTGATGTGTTTTTTCAGTAAAAAAGAAAGGCTATCGTAAACAATAGCCTTTCTTTTCTTAACGATTCATGTCAAATTAGTCGTTGTTTCTGCTCAGAGAGTAGATAACTAAACCAAAACCTATTTTGTTAATAGCATCAGCGATGTTGTAAACGATATCCATTGCATGAGTAGCAGCAGCTGGGTCGGCAACTAATTGCATACCGAACAAACCACCTGGAGTACCGAGGATATAACCTAAAGGATAGATAGCCCATCCAACTAAAACGAACCAAGCCAAAATCTTGGTAGCTTTAGCCACTTGCGGACCAGCGTTTTGAGCCAATTTAGCTACTTCACCGAACCAGATTAGGTAAACGATGTAGAAGTAAGCTGCACCTGAAAGTACACCCCACATTACACTGTTGTCTCTGTCGATGGTTTCACCGAAGTAACCAGTCACTAACATCACCAGAGATGCAGCGATCAATTTCCATAACAAACCAATTTTAGCACCTGCTTTTTTGGTGATTAAGTAGAACTCAACACACATTAAAGGCACAGTAAGGATCCAGTCAACGTATCTGAAGAATGTTGGTGAATCACCAGTTGACAGGTTGTAACCTCTCATGTAGTAGTAGTGAACTGCAGCGATGAAAGTAATTAAACCAGAAACTAAAACTGAAGTTCTCCATTTCTGTGGTGTGTTATTCAACTCAAAAAAGAAGAATACAGAGGCGGCCATCATGGCCATTGTGCCGATAAAAAACGTAAATGCTACGTAATTGTCGGAGGCGATTTTTAAATGTTCCATTTTTATATATTATTTAAAGGTTTGTCAGGTTAAAAAAATGCTTCTGGTACTGACCTGAATTATTTTTAAGTTCTTACAGGATATTAAACATTCAAAAAAATAATTTGTTTAGGAAAAATTCCACAAAATTATTAAACTACTGAAAAACAGCGACAAAAATGTCTAAAATGGGCGTTTCAGGGCCTCTGTTTTTGCCAAAATAGGACTCCAAACAGCGACTTGACAAGTCAAAAAATGGCATTTATTGAAAACATTATCGAAATAGTCAAAAAACAGTAGGTGATGGAGATGGCATATTAGGCCCCTCCGGGAGGTGGTCGCAGATTTCGCAGATGTTTTTTATCCCGCCAATCAAATCGCCTGCAACCATGCTACGCATGTTTTTGGCGGATGACGCGGAAATCGACGCTAGATCATCGCCGCTAGAACATAGTCCATCTTTTTTTTGACACATAGCCCCACAATGTTTAGTAGCCGTCGGACCCGCGGTCCACGGTAAAAGACATAGAACACATTAAGATCTTGCAACCATCATGTTTACGTTAGTCTCGCTCCGCGAGATGTTTGAGTTATTTAGGAATATTGTTTTTTAACATATAGATTTTCGTTTAGACTCAAAGCTTAATGCATCAGCGATGCTGCACAAACTTTCATTAAAGAAGGATAAACTTTCCAGACCGGTCCCAGCGGTGCCGGTGATGAAGCAGGCATGCATCGCCGCAAGAAAATCGTAGCAAAAATCTATCAATAATCACTGCCCTTCGATGCAGCATTCGACGCCGTTTCGCCATATGCTTTCGCTTCGCTACATCATATGTTGCTTCACTTTGCTCATGCTTTACTCAGGGACCCCTAATTTGG